>CALPJR020000131.1 GCA_943323935.2 Bifidobacterium breve | reverse complement strand
GAATGATTTGAGAAAAAACTTCTTTACCAACACCACTTTCACCCACAATAAGTACCGTTAAATCTGTTGCAGCAACCTGCTCTGCAGTATTTAAAGCATGATTCAGTAGGGGCGTATTGCCAATGATACTAAATCTATTTTTTAATGATTGTAAATCCATGGCATGAATAAATTAAATTATAAAAAATTAAATGATACTTCCTAATAAAGTACCTTTTGTAAAATCTTGAATCTTCACATATGCATAGTCTCCTTTTTTAAAATTGTAATTACCTTTCGGAAAAACAACTACTTTGTTTTGACTGTTTCTGCCCATCCATTCTGCTTCATTCCGTTTGCTATTTCCTTCAATCAACACCTCAAATACGCTTCCCACATCACGCTTATTGCTTTCATTGGAGAGTGTCCACTGCACATCTACTATTTCTTGTAACCTTCTTTTTTTAGTCACTAAATCAATATCATCTTCATACCTTCTTGCAGCCAATGTACCCGGACGTTCAGAATAAAAATACATATAGCTTAAATCATAGTTTGCATATTGCAATAGACTAATCGTGTCTTGATGATCCTCCTCAGTTTCGGTACAAAATCCAGCAATGATATCTGAAGTAATACTACAGTTTGGTAATAGAGCACGAATGCGGTCAATCTTTGCCATATACCATTCTCTGGTATAAGTCCTATTCATTAATTGCAACATTCTTGTACTACCACTTTGGACGGGTAGGTGGATATGTTTGCAGATATTATCATACTTGACAATGGTATGTAAGACTTCGTCCGTAATATCTTTTGGATGAGAAGTGCTAAATCGAACGCGAAGGCTTGGATCAATTTGTGCCACTTCCTCGAGTAACATAGCGAATGTAGTGGTTGCATTATTTTCTGGATTGCTCCAATAATAACTGTCTACATTTTGGCCTAGTAAAACCACTTCTTTATATCCTTTTTCAAATAAGTCTTTGCATTCTGCAAGGATAGAATAGGCATCTCGGCTACGCTCACGACCTCTAGTAAAAGGCACCACACAGAAACTACACATATTATTACAACCACGCATAATAGATACAAATGCACTAATGCCATTGTTGTCTAGTCTAACAGGCGCAATATCACCATAGGTTTCGTCCCTACTTAATAATACATTCACGGCTTTTTGTCCAGTACCTGCATTTGCTATGAGGTCGGGTAGGGTTCGGTAAGCATCTGGCCCAACCACTAAGTCTACCAATTTTTCTTCTTCTAATAATTGGGCTTTCAATCTTTCTGCCATACAACCCAATACACCAACCAACACACCGGGGTTGGCTTGTTTTAACCTTCTAAATTCAGTCAATCGTTTGCGAATGGTTAGCTCGGCTTTCTCACGAATAGAGCAAGTATTGATTAAGATTAGATCAGCAATTTCAATATTTTTGGTGCCTCCAAAACCATTCTTTTCCAATATGGCAGCAACCACTTCGCTATCGGCAAAGTTCATTGCACAACCATAACTCTCTACATAGAAGAACTTATCGAATACCCTAGAACTAGCTTGACTCGCATATGCTTCGCCTTGTCTAGCTTCATCCTGGGTTTTATCTATGAGTAAATTGGATTCCATGCACTTAATTTGAACTGCAAACTTAGTCAAAATATTTTTATGTGTCAACTTGTCAGACAAAATTCCTAATCCTTTGATTAACAAATGATTAAAATCATATAACTTATATTGCAATTAATTTTATATTAACCTATTAATCAATCGATTATTAACTTGGTTGTATATTTATAAAAATTTGGCCATGTTCAAAGGAGTACTATTATTGATGACTGTTTTTTGTTTAAATATGGCTTATACCCAAGACTTGGTGGTGGCAAAATTGAGATCTGAGACATCACGAAATATTAAAAAAGATTCAGATACGACTAATTGGAACTGGAAGCATGGGGGGTTATACAATTTAAATGTGGCACAAAGTTCATTGAGCAATTGGGCAGCTGGTGGTGATAACTTTAACATGACAATAAATAGTTATTTTAATTATTTCGCTTTCTATAAAAAAGAACGTCAAAATTGGGATAATAATATAGATGTGAATCTTGGATTTGTTCAATCCACAACCCAGGGCGGCAGGAAGAATGATGACCGATTGGATCTACTCAGTAAGTATGGTTATAAAATGGACACAGTGGGAAAATGGTATCTATCAGGTTTATTTAATTTCCGTTCTCAACTTTTTGATGGATATAGTTTTAGTGGCACAAAAGCCAATTTCATCTCTTCATTTTTTGCGCCTGCTTACATGGTTATTTCTGCAGGTTTGGATTATAAGCCTAATACTAATTTTTCAGTTTTCTTTTCTCCTTTAACATCAAGAACTACATTGGTTTTAAATAAAACATTATCCAATTTAGGTAAATATGGTGTGGATTCAGGAAGGATGATTAAGCGAGAAACAGGTTTATTTGTGACTCTAAACTATAGTAAAGTCATTGCTTCAAATATTAATTATAGAGGTCGTGCAGATTTTTTCTCCAATTATTATGACAAACCTGAGAATGTCAATTTTTATATGACCAATTTGTTTACATTCAAAATCAACAAAAACTTTTCAGCCACTTATAGTTTGGATTTGATTTATGATGATAAGATTCGCATATTTGGGCCATTTAAAAAATCGCCTGGCTTACAAACCAAGAGTATTATAGGGATTGGTTATTTCAGAAACCTTGCTGTGAAGAAAAAACTGATTGACTTAAAGCCTAAAGCTGCAAGTTTGTCAAGTGGAGATTAAGTAAGCACCTATTTAGAAATGACTTTGAGGGTATGCTTAATTTTATTCGCTTTATGCGTTAGGTCCTGGTAGTCATTGCTCATAATGGTGACATGCCCCATTTTTCTACCTGGTTTGGTAGTGATTTTCCCATATAGGTGTACAAATACATTCTCCATCTTCAGCACTTCTTCTAAACCTTCATAGACCACATCTCCATTAAAACCTTCTGCTCCAATTAGATTCACAATCGCACTTGGCAAAATAGGTGCAGGGTTGCCTAAAGGGTAATCTAAAATGATTCTTAATAACATATCATATTGACTGCAGTAATTGGCTTCAATGGTATGGTGTCCGCTATTATGCACCCTTGGTGCCGTTTCGTTGACAAGGATTTCTCCTTGTTGGTCTACAAATAATTCAATTGCAAAAAGTCCAGGACTCTTTAAAGATTGAACAACTTTTCTTGCAATCGCTTCTGCTTTCCAAAGTTGCTTCTCTTCTATTTTTGCAGGACTTAATTGGTAGTCCAATAAATTATATACTTGGTCAAAAACCATTTCGGCAGGAGGGAAGATAACTGTTTCGCCTTTTGCATTCATGCCAACAATCAATGCCAATTCTTTGACAATCTTAACTTTTTCTTCTAATACAGCAGGGGCATTAAAACCCAATGCAATGGCTTTTTCGTCTTCAATCACTTGAACGCCCTTGCCATCATATCCACCCTCGGCTAATTTGTGCACTGCAGGTAATAAATCTATATGTTGCTGAATCGCTTCGGCTGTATGGGTGATCACAAAATTGGCAGTTGGAATTGCATTGTCTGCATAAAATTGTTTTTGTGCAATTTTATTTTTAATGGTTCTAATAGCGGCTGGGGTAGGATAAATTTTAACGCCTTCTTTTTCTAGTTGTGTCAATGCATCCACATTCACAGCTTCAATCTCAATGGTCAAAGCGTCTAAATGCTTTCCAAATTGATACACCGTATCGTAATCTAAAATATCGCCTACAGAAAAATGGTGGCATAAATGTGCAGCCGGGCAGTTGGGATCCTTCTCTAATACATAGGTCGTTAAATCATAGTTTGCTGCTGCTTGTAAAAGCATCCTTCCCAATTGTCCACCGCCTAAAATACCTACCTTCATAAAGCTAATTTTGATAGGGCAAATATAAGTTAGTTAGGTTATTTTTGCTAAAGAACGATTTAATACAAGTATTCATGAAAGAACCCATCATTCAGGTAAAGGATTT
>CALPJR020000130.1 GCA_943323935.2 Bifidobacterium breve | reverse complement strand
CAATATCCAAACAAATGGCCCTGCAAATAAGATAGAATCGAATCGGTCTAAGAAGCCTCCATGGCCAGGCATCATACTACCACTGTCTTTCACGCCAGCCAAGCGTTTTAATTTACTTTCAAAAAGATCTCCCAAATTACCCATGACAGATGCTACAAAAGTGATCAAATACAGGTACTTCGTCGCGATAGGAATATATTGTCCTGCAATCATAGATAAAATCACAACAGACAAGAGCACACCAGCAATCGTACCCTCCCATGTTTTCTTAGGCGAGATGGGCGATATAGGTGTACGGCCAATAAAAGAACCAACGATATAGGCCATCGTATCATTCACCCAAACTGTTACAATCACTAAAATAGGTACCATCAATTCTATATTTGGAAAAAACATAGACATGGCTGAATTCAAAAACATGCCACGCATTGCGTAAAACAAGGATAGGCCAATTGAAATATAAATGAACCCAAAAAAACTTATTGAAATATTTTTGATATCCGCTTTTCTTGCAAAGACATCTGCCACCATCATCAATACCAATGCCACTGGCATCGCTTTCAAACCAATCCATCTTAAACTAATTTCTTGAAAATTGGTAGGCAAAAGATTTTTTATCAAATCGGGCAATACAATATCGGTTGGCGCTAAACTAGTCATCATCAATATACCCACCACAAATACACCCCATTGATGCATTTTTGAAATCTGATTGTAAGAAGGAAAAATGATACGCATCAATTTTTGATACTCATACAAGCAACCAATTTGTATCAATAAAAACAAAGCAAAATAAGACCAGCTATTTAACAGCAAGCCTGCTAACATGATCAACACAAAGACAATAGCAGACAATGCCCTTACTTTAAAAACAGAAAAATTAAACGCCATTGGTGGTCTTTTTTAATTGTTTGAACAAAATAAACAATGCCACTAGTCCAATGACCACCCAATAATAAGTGAGGTTGGAGTCCATTACTTGGTCTATTTTTTTGGAGTTATTTCTTACTGCATAGAGTGCAGCCACACCAATCGCATTGTTGACAAAATGCATTAAGA
Source organism: Bifidobacterium breve (assembly GCA_943323935.2). The sequence goes on along the minus strand of CALPJR020000130.1, from coordinate 2,960 downwards.
TAGGTAACCAAATAGTTTTTGTATAATAGTATATTAAGCCAAGTACAATACCCAATGACATTCTAGACAAAAAGCCAAAATAAGAAAAGTGAAATGCACTAAATAAAATTGCAGTAATGACAATTGCTACCAATGGCTTCCCCGACCAGTCAGTAATTATTTTTTGAAGCGTCCCTCTAAAATATAATTCCTCCACAATGGCTGGCACCACTGCAATCGCAACAATGGCAAGTAATAAATCCCAAATGGAACGCATATGCGTCATGGCCATCAGCGCTTTTTTATATTGGGCTTCTAAATTTGTTGCCCAGGTTCTAATGCTATTCGAAAAAGTAATTTTATCTGTAAGGTCTCCCAATGCGCCACTCAAAATCAATCCAGTGAAAGCTAGTAAAATAACAATCCCTACTTGTTTTTCATTGTTGATGGGCTTGAATCCTAAATTAGAAGCGAAACTTCCTTTGGTAAAATAAGCCACGACTAAAGCTGGTACACCAAATCCAATAATGGAAGCAAAAGCGTTTGCTATTTGCGTCATACTGGTATTTTCTGGACGTAATAAAACATCTTGAATTTCCATAAATGGCACATTCAAAGCAGCAGCCACAATCGAAAAGGTAATTAAGCCACCAAGAATCATACTCAATCCAGTCATGGATATAAATAGCACCATCCTGAATCCAGGGCTCATATTAAAAATAGAATTTTCATTAGTATACATGTCAATGCAATTAATTGGTACCTTTGCCGGGCGTATCGGTTAGATGCAAGATAATGAATTCATATGGTATCTATAGGGAACATACAATTACCAGATTTTCCGCTTTTATTAGCGCCCATGGAGGACGTAAGTGATCCCCCGTTTAGAGCCGTGTGCAAAGACAATGGAGCCGACCTCATGTATACCGAATTTATTAGCAGTGAGGGTTTGATTCGAGATGCTATTAAGAGCAAACAGAAATTAGATATTTATGATTACGAGCGCCCAATAGGCATTCAAATATTTGGGGGAGATGAGGAAGCGATGGCTTTGTGTACCAAAATAGTAGACACCGTGAACCCAGATTTAATTGACATTAATTTTGGTTGCCCCGTAAAAAAGGTGGCGATGAAAGGGGCTGGTGCAGGTGTTTTAAGAGACCTTGACTTGATGGTGCGTTTAACCGAAGCGGTGGTAAAAAGTACCAACCTACCTGTGACCGTAAAAACAAGATTGGGTTGGGATGATAGTAATTTAAATGTGCACGAAGCTGCTTTGAGATTACAAGATGTTGGCATTAAAGCCTTAGCAATTCATGGAAGAACCAGGGTGCAGATGTATAAAGGTGAAGCAGATTGGACCATCATTGGCAATATTAAAAACGATCCAAGAATACATATTCCAATTTTTGGTAACGGGGATATTAATTCTCCAGAAAAAGCTTTGGAATATAAAAATAAATATGGCGTGGATGGTGTGATGATTGGCAGGGCTGCCATTGGATATCCATGGATCTTTAGAGAGATCAAACATTTTTTAGCGACTGGAGAAAAAATGAAATCTCCTACCATTGAAGAACGCGTAGAAGTTGCAAGAAAACATTTAATAAAATCTTTAGAATGGAAAGGACCTATTGGTGGCATCAACGAAATGCGCAGACATTATGCCAACTACCTAAGAGGCTTGCCAAATATTAAAGAATATAGAAACCAATTGGTGCGCATTACAGAGCGCGAAGGGATCGAAGCGATATTGGATGAGATCAAAGAAAAATTCAAAGGCATGGAAATAGACTCTGGTAAAATTGTATTAGAGAATTACCATGAGCATTGTCCTATTAATTAATGGCCTCAATGACTATTGCATCTAATGGATCCACGCTCATTGGAAAATAATGCGTCAATACACCTTGCTCATTGATTAAATATTTGCAAAAATTCCAAGCAGGCACTTGATTAGACCAGCCATTTAAATTGGCAGTACTTAACCAAGTATATACTGGATTCTGATCATTCGATTTCAACACAACCGACTTGGACATTAAGGGAAAACTCACCCCATAATTTTTTTGACAAAAAGCAGCAATGGCTTGATCGTCTTTCGTTTCTTGATTTTTAAAATCATTGGCAGGAAAACCAACCACAACTAAAGACCCAGCAAACTGTTTAGATAATTTTTCTAAATTTTCATACTGACCAGTATAACCACAATCACTCGCGGTATTCACAATTAAAACTTTTTTTCCTTTGAATTGCTCAAAACTAAATGCATTGCCTGCAATGTCTTTAGTTGTTAAACTATAGAATTCCACAGTTCCTTTTTTCATTGATGTATTCTCCTGAACTTGCTTAGCTCCAGCTTTTCCTGATGACCACATGATTGCAGGATAGATCGTTTTTAAAATAGATTGACGATAGGTCATATCCTTTTTCTTCATCAATAATGCAGCGGTAACCAATACCCCCACTGCAATGGCTATTTTAATGATCATATTTTTATATTTTTTTAGGTACATCTTTTTTATTCAAGCTAATTATCCAATTAATCTTTTCAATAACCAAGCCTTGCCCTTATAAGGTGGATATTTAAAACTAGGATCAATCCAAGTTGGTGTTTTTAGAACTGATTTAGTATGCGTAAATGTATCAAAACTTAATTTACCATGATATCCACCTGTTCCGCTATAACCTCTACCACCAAAGGGTAATTCATGATTGGTGATATGCATTGTTGCATTGTTTACGCAAGCGCCGCCAGAAGGCACATTGGTTAACCAATAGGCTTCATCGTTTTTATTTTCAGTGAAAACATAGAAAGCCAATGGGTTGGGATTTTTTTGAATAATCGCTAACGCTTCTTCCCTATTATCATATGTTAGAATAGGCAGGATGGGGCCAAAAATTTCATCCTGCATAATTTTAGCATCTGCATGCACGCCTGTTAAAATAGTGGGCTCAATAAATAATTTTTCTCTATTGGT
>CALPJR020000129.1 GCA_943323935.2 Bifidobacterium breve | reverse complement strand
TAAAATTTTGGTTGGAATATTAGGGGTTACTTTAAGCTTAACAGCTTGTAAGAAAGATCTTGATATTACCAACGTAAACTCACCTACTCCAGCAAGTGCACAAAATGAAAATGGTGCAATTGCTTTGGCACAGGGTACCATTTACTTGAATGGTTTTTACAACTTGAAATACTCTGATGGTGTATACGGCCGTTTCTGGGCCGGAGCCATGGGCTTTCAGGAAATCATGGGTGACGTGGTTGGTGCGGAAGCAGCGAACGCGTTCATGAACCAAATTGGTTGCCCTAATAAGGTGACATTTGATAACGGTACAGTTGCATTGAATCCAAGTAATCCTAAAACACAGTATGAATTAGTACGTTATGCAAACCAAAACGCACAAGGTGGTAGTAATACGACTTTTTACGAGTGGGCTTATATGTATAACATGATCGCAGCTTCAAATAAAGTTTTGGAGTTAGCAGATAAAACTACATTCACTGGCACTGGAGCTGCTACTAAAAAAGCAACTATCCAAGCTTGGGCTTATTGGTGGAAAGGATATGCTTATAGCAGAATCGGTTCTACTTACTATGCAGGTTTGATCCAAAATCAACCTACAGATGCAGTTGCAACCAATGGTAAATATGTAACTAAGGAAGCAATTATTGCAGAAGCATCTTCGAACTTCGATAAAGCGATTACTGCTTTAGGCGGAGCAACTTCTACTGCTGATTACACTGCTATTTTAGGAAAATTAATTCCAACATACTTACAAAAAGGTAAAGGTGGTGTTTTGACGATAGATATGTGGAAGCGTAGTATCAATACTATGAAAGCGCGTAATATCTTAGTAAATACAACTAGAGCTAGTATGTCTGCTTCTCAATGGAGTTCGATTTTAACTTTAGCGAATGACGGTGTTAGAGCAACAGATTTAATCTTTACAGCTCGTACAGATGCAAACGGTAGTTTCATCGAGAATACTGTTGCTGATAAAACAGGCCAAGCTGCAACAACTGGATCTACAAATACTTATAAATTAAGTGAGCGTTGGGTACAGGAATTTAATGCTGGTGATAAGCGTAAAGATCAAAACGTAATCACTTTGGCATCTGTTGGTTTATTTAATACAGACCGTGGTAATTCATTCAATACACGTTATAGTTTAAAATACGGTGGCACTGGTTTGACTGGTGTAACTATTTATTCTAATAATGCAATTGGTGCAAATGAAATTACAATTGCAGGTACCTACGAAGAAAATGAATTAATGAAGGCGGAAGCTTTGATTATGACTGGACAAGTTGACAAAGGTGCTGAATCAATTGATGCAGTTAGAACTTACCAAGGTGCTGGATTAGCAGCATTAGGTGCTGGTTTAACTCAAGCAGCTGCCTACGAGCAATTAAGAAGAGAGCGTAGAATTGCATTAGCATTCAGAGGCTTATCTTTCTATGATGCGCGTCGTTGGGATATCATTGCTCCAGACAAGTCTCGTACTGGTGCTGTAGTAGTATCTTCTGCAGGTGTAGTAAGTACAAATGCAACAATCGTTTATGGCTTCCTAGACTATTGGGATGTACCAGATAATGAGTTAGCTTATAATCCAGCTGAAGCAGGTTCTGCTCCAACTAAGAATCCTAAGCAATAATTACTATTTAGGTAATATTTTGAAACAAGACCCCTCGGGGTCTTGTTTTTTTATGTGCCTATTGTAACTTTAAGGTATAAATGCAACCTATGAAAAAGCTACTACTTTGTTTTTCGTTATTTACTGTTCTTTTTAGTCATGCGCAAAGAAATTCAATTTCAACTACAGGTAAATGGGGCCAGCAAATTTTCCTAAGTGATGTGAACGGACAAGCTTTTGTAAATAAATATGAAGGCATTTCGGGATCAGTATATGATCAGACAGAATATCAATTAGCAAAGATTACTTTAAAAGATGGCAGGGTATATAATGATGTAAAAACAAGAATTAACCTCTTAGAACAGGAAGTAAATTTTATTGCATCTAACGGACAAGAGGGTTTTCTTGGAAAAGGAATGGCATCGGAAATTGCGTATATAGATAGTAAAACGGAAACTCAGGATATAAAAGTATTTCAGTGCGGCTTCCCTCCAATTGATAATCAAAATAGAATCTCTTTTTATCAGATCTTATTGAATGGTAAAACAAGTCTGTTAAAATCTGTTTATAAAAGTATTCAAGAACGTAATAATGATATGTCAGGCGAACGCTTTAAAGAGTTTGCTACCTATGAAAATATCTACCTTTTGAAAGAAGGAACAATGTCTCGCATTAAAAAAGATAAATCTAGTTTGCTAGTATTGTTTCAAGATAAAAAAGAGGCCATTGCAAAATACATGGAGGATCAAAAATTAAATTTAAAGAACGAAGCACATTTAAAAGCATTAGTACAATACTATAATACCTTATAAATGGACTTTGTTGAACAATTAAATCAATGGGGGCATGAAAAAAAGCCCTTTGTTTTTCTCATTGATTTTGAACAAAAAAAGCCTTTGGCTTGGTTAGTGGATGAATGCCCTGATTGGTTTCAATTTAAATTTACAAAAGCAAGTTCATTTAAAAAGGTAGTAACAAATTCCACAGAAACAGGTCAAATTTTTTCAGAAATAGATGATTCGAGTTTTACAAATTCTAAATTGAATTTAAAGTCAGAAGATTTGCTTACAAAGCATCCTATTGCCCTTGCCGATTATCAGCATAAGTATAATCAAGTAATGGATGCATTGCATAAGGGGGATAGTTTTTTGATGAACTTAACCATCCCAACGCCGGTCCAAAACAAACTTGATTTTCAAACCTTTTTTGATCATGCGAAATCTAAATATGTGGTTTGGCTAAAAGAGCAGTTCATTGCTTTTTCACCTGAAACTTTTATACAGATAGAAAACGGTAAGATTGCGACTTTCCCCATGAAAGGAACGATTGATGCAAGTTTGCCTAATGCAAAAGAATTGCTGCTCAATGATCCTAAAGAATATGCAGAACATGCTACTATTGTGGATCTTTTAAGAAATGACATAAGTAGGGTCGCTTCCAAAGTGAGGGTAACCAATTTTAGGTATTACGAAGAAATCCCAACTCAAAACGGAGTGATTGGTCAAGTGAGCTCGGCCATTGAGGGGGCACTACCAGCAGATTACGCATCTAGGATAGGAAGTATATTATATGACTTATTGCCAGCCGGTTCGGTATCGGGGGCACCCAAAAAGAAAACAGCCGAATTGATTGCTTCAATCGAGGGAGCAGACCGTGGATATTATACAGGTATTGCTGGTTATTTTGACGGCGTAAATTTAGATAGTTGTGTGTTGATTCGTTATTTAGGGGCAGACAATATCTATCATAGTGGCGGAGGGATCACTTTTCAAAGTGATATGGCATCTGAATACCAAGAAATGATAAACAAAGTATATGTCCCAGTTTTTTGAGAGTATCCGCGTAAAGGATGGCATTGCTGAAAACCTAGGCTTTCATCAATTAAGGGTCAATAGAACGCTTAAAGCCTTTGATGCATCCATTTTAAGCATTGATTTAGCATCTATTGTGCAGGAATTAGTACTGCCTGCAGCAGGCTTGTTTAAATTAAAAATCTCCTATGATTTAAACGGAAATTATCAATCAGTTTTTACGCCATACCAATATAAGCAGATTCAAAATTTCGCCTTAGTAGATATAAAGGGTCAATCTTATGATTATAAATTTTCGAATAGAGATTGGATCAATGAAGCTTTAACTCTATCGGGCAAAGACGAAATTGTAATGCATGATGGTGGATTGATGAAGGATTGTTCCTATACCAATATCGTATTTTTTGATGGGGTGGATTGGGTTACGCCAACTGCACCGTTATTAGAAGGCACGCAACGTGCGAAGCTCATAAAGGAAGGTATCATTCAACCTAAAGCATTGTATGTTCAAGACATGCCTGGTTTTAAGAAATTTAAATGCATCAACGCAATGATGGATTGGGATACTGCGCTAGAATATGAAATCGATTTGATTAGTTAATTAGAATATACTTCCCTTAGCCCAGTTCAATGCAATCAGTGTTTTAAAGAATTTAGTTTTGAGTTCATAGCC
>CALPJR020000128.1 GCA_943323935.2 Bifidobacterium breve | reverse complement strand
CCTTTAATTCTTGCTTGTAAGTTCATGCTAGTTATATATCTTTGTTAGCAAAAGTACGATTCTAAAATTTAAATATTTTTTATGGCAATCAAAATTACAGACGAATGTATTAATTGTGGCGCATGTGAGCCAGAATGTCCAAATAACGCAATCTATGAAGGTGGAGTAGAATGGGCAATGGCCGATGGTACTTCCTTAAAAGGTGCTTACACTTTGATGGATGGTACTGCAGTGGATGCAGGCGCAAGAATAGCACCTGTTGCAATGGATACCTACTATATTACACATAATAAATGCACCGAATGTCAAGGTTTTCATGAAGAACCTCAGTGTGCTGCTGTTTGTCCGGTTGACTGTTGTGTGCCAGATGAATTGTACAAAGAAACAGTAGACGAATTATTAGCTAAGAAAGAAAAATTACATTTATAATTGAATGGTTTAAAAAGGGAATCATTTCCCTTTTTTTATTGTCAAAATTGTTGGTGCATCGTTGACTCAATACAAAGTGGATCCTATGAAAATAAAAGTCGCATTGGTTACTGGAGGCTATAGTTCTGAAGCCGAGATTAGTTATAAAAGTGCAAAGACCGTGTTCAATGCATTGGATAAATCAAAATTTGAAGTGTATCAAATAGACATTCATCCAACAGGGTGGTGGTATGAAAATGCATTAGGGGAAGAAGTGGCTGTTGACAAAGCTGATTTTAGTATTGCAGAAGGAGCTGAAAAAATAAAATTCGATGTGGCCTTAATGTGTATTCATGGCACACCGGGTGAAGATGGAAAATTACAAGGTTATTTTGATATGATAGGCTTGCCTTATACTAGTTGTGATACGGCAACTTCTGCATTGACATTTAATAAAAGGTATACTGTCGCTGTGGCAGGATTTGGCGGAATAGGTGTTGCAAAATCATTGCATTTATTTAAAGAACAAGCATTAAGCCCGGAACAAATATTATCTAATCTTTCACTTCCAGTATTTGTCAAACCAAACAATGGTGGAAGTAGTTTTGGAATTAGCAAAGTGAATCAAGCGGGTGAATTACCGGCTGCATTAGAAAAAGCTTTTAAAGAAGACACTCAGATATTAGTAGAGGAATTTATTAGTGGGAGGGAATTCACCATTGGTGTATTTAAATCTAAAGGTAAGATCACGGTATTGCCAATCACTGAGATCAAAACAGAGAATGAGTTTTTTGATTACGAAGCAAAATACCAAGGCAAGAGTAAAGAAATTACACCAGCGGACATCACGACTACAATGTTTGATACCTTAACAGCTGCTGCACAAAAAGTATATGCTATTTTAAATTGCAGAGGCGTGGTTAGAATTGATTTCATTTATGACGAAGCTGCCGAAAAAGCATACATGTTGGAAGTCAATACGGTGCCTGGACAAAGTGAAGCAAGTGTGATCCCTCAGCAAGTAAAAGCGATGGGCTGGAACCTAACAGATTTTTATGGTTGGATTATTGAAGATAGTTTAGAACAAAAATAAAATCAAGCAATTTGAAACTTATTGACGATATATTAAAAAAGCCATTGTGGATGAATGTGCTCATTGGTTTTGGAGTAGCAATCTGCTTATTCATTATTTTCTTTTTCTCATTGGGATGGATTACTGGTAATGGTGAAACAGAAAAAGTGCCAGCAGTGATTGGTTTAGATGTAGCAGCTGCAGAGAAAAATTTAACTGCATTGGGTTTTGATGTAGAGCTGCAAGATTCAATTTATGTAGATACCCTTGCTAGAAATGCGGTCTTAAGACAAACGCCAGAGGCAGACGAGATTGTGAAAAAAGGAAGAACAGTATACTTGACAATCAATCGCGTGATTGCGCCACAAGTAGATATGCCAAACCTTGTTGGATTTTCAATAAAAAGCGCCGAGACTTATTTAAAAGTATTAGGTTTAAGATTGGGTTCCATACAGATGGTACCTGATCAAAATAAAAATGTAGTGATTGACCAATTAGTCAATGGACAACCCATTGCACCGGGTTCAAAAATACCTTCGGGCACTTTGATTTATTTTTTAGTTGGGGATGGCGGGGCATCTGGGGGCATGTTCATGCCAGACTTAGTAGGTTTAACATATGAACAAGCCAAGGCACAGTTGATTAGTTTAGGACTAAACCTTGGAGTAGTATCTGTCAACGGTTCGATAGGTGATAGTGCTTCTGCATTTGTATTTGACCAAAATCCAAGTGCTTATGGAAGTCAAATAGATTCATTAGGGATGCCAATTCAAAATATGACATCTAAAGGTGCAACTATCAATTTGGTATTGGATAAAGTAGCTCCGGTAAAGCCTATTCGGGATACCATTCAACAATAGTTTCACTGTTTAATTTTAAAATTCAAAAGAATACATATGAATACAATTTCAGTTGCCGACTTAAAGGCTAAAATAGATGCTGGTGAAAAACTTAATTTATTAGATGTTCGTGAACCGCATGAGCATGCTGCATTCAATATTGGCGGCCAGTTGTTACCATTAGGATTGGTTCAAGCCTTAATGTTAGACGAAATAGAACACTTAAAAGAAGAAACCATTTATGTGTATTGCAGAAGTGGCAACAGAAGTGGACAGGCTTGCATGATGATGGAGCCTTATGGTTTCAAAAATGTAGTAAATGTAGTAGGTGGCATGTTGGCATGGCAGGAATCATTCCCAGGATAATCTAAAACTAACAAATGAAAAAAATCATTCAATTAATTGCTTGTTGCTTTCTATTCGGATTAGCAGCATGTAACAATGGTTCAACAGGATCCAGTTCAAGTTACCACGACACAACTGGCAGAACAGATATTTTATCTGGTGGCGTACAACGTATTCCAATTCATACAGATAAAGGAGACTTTACAGTATGGACAAAACGTGTTGGAAACAATCCAACTAAAAAAGTATTGTTATTGCATGGAGGTCCTGGTGCGACACATGAATACTTTGAATGCTTTGATTCATTCCTACCACAAGAAGGGGTAGAATATTATTATTATGATCAATTGGGGTCTGCTTATTCAGACAATCCAAATGATAGTAGTTTATGGTCCATTGAACGTTATGTAGAGGAAGTTGAAACAGTAAGAGCTGCACTTGGTTTAGACTCCAATAATTTTTATTTATTAGGGCATTCTTGGGGTGGAATTTTAGCAATTGAATATGCTTTAAAATACCAACAGCATTTAAAAGGATTGATCATATCCAATATGATGGCATCGATTCCTGAGTATGTGAAATATGCGAATGAGGTATTAGGTCCACAATTGCCTAAGGAAGTATTGGCTCAAATTAGAGGCTTTGAAGCAAAGGAGCAATACACAGATCCAGCTTATCTAAAGTTAATTAGTGATTATTATTATCCAGAACACGTATTAAGAATGCCTCCTGCGACTTGGCCTGATCCGGTAGTTCGTGCTTTTGCAAAAATGAATTATCCTTTGTATTTAAAAATGCAAGGGCCTTCTGAATTTGGGGTAGTTGGAGATGCAGTATTAAAGAACTGGGATCGAACAGCAGATCTTGCTAAAATTAAAGTACCTACATTAAGTATTGGTGGTGCTTTTGATACCATGGATCCTAAGGCAATGGAAATGATTGCAAACAAAGTTCAAAAGGGCACATTCTTGCTTTGTCCTAAAGGGTCTCATATGTCTATGTATGACGATCAAACGACTTACTTTAAAGGATTGATTGATTTTATCAATAAAGTAGATAAAGACAAGAAGTAATCTTACGCTTTCAAAATATTAAAAAGGTCCTGAAAATTCAGGACCTTTTTTTTCGGTTAAATTTAACCCATGCTCAGGGGGAAGGAGTATTTTTATTTTATGTCAATCTTCAAACTCATCCAGTAATTTCTTCCTGCCATTGGATAAAAATTATTGGACGTAGTTAAATTGCGATCATAGATATAACTAAAAGTATAACCATTTGGTGCATATTTAACGCCTAATACATTGTTAGCATAAACCTGTAATAACATAGTGAATTTAGTTTTATTTAAAATGGTCCAATGCGCATTGAGGTCATTGATAAAGAATGCATCTAATATTCTATCCTTGTTTTGGGTGTTGTCAAGAAATTGCTTAGAGGT
>CALPJR020000127.1 GCA_943323935.2 Bifidobacterium breve | reverse complement strand
CAATTTCTTGTTTTGCAGATTCTAAATCAAATGCTGGTTTTGTAGCTGTTTGACATGCAATTAAGCTAGATGCAATTAATGCTGAGAAAAGTACTTTTTTCATGTTGTTTATTTTTTGAACAACTAAGAAACAAAAATAGGATGAACCTACCATCATTTTGCCTTGATGATTTGTTCCGGCTCGCGAATTTGGGACAAGATTGTCCAAATTTTAACAAATTCATGATTACACCTAAAAAATGCCTGATTTCTTTAACAGATTCGTTTTTATGAGAATAATCACTCATAAAATTATGTAAATTATAGGTGTTTATTTGACAAAACTATCATTTGTTAGTACTATTGCAGTTATAAATCTTGCTTATGGCTATTTTATCAGATCTAGGAATTCAGCATTCAAATGTGCATGTAAATTTATCAAGTGAGGCACTTATAAAAATATCACTTGAGACAGATAAGGGTTCGGCTTTGTCAGATACTGGTGCCTTGATGGTTTATTCAGGCGAAAAAACTGGTCGAAGTCCAAAAGATAAAAGAATTGTTTTAGAGGAAAGTTCCAAAGAACATATTAATTGGGGAGATGTGAATCAACCTATCGACCCAGCATCCTTTAATCAAGCAAAAAATAACGCCATTGCATTTTTTAATACCTGCGCAGACTTATTTATTGTAGATGGATATGCGGTTTGGGATAAAAAAAATAGAATCAAAGTAAGAATTATTTGTACTAAAGCATACCATGCGTTGTTTATGTACAATATGCTCATTCGACCAACGCAACAAGAGTTAGCTGATTTTGGCACACCTGATTATGTACTTTATAATGCAGGTGCTACCAGTGCAGATATGTCTATCAAAGGCATTAGTTCCACCACTTCTATCCAATTGTCTTTTGAGCAAAAAGAGATTTTAATTTTTGGAACAGAGTATGCGGGTGAGATGAAAAAAGCAATTTTTTCATTGCTTAATTATTTGATGCCCTTGAATCAAATGTTATCGATGCATTGTTCTGCAAACGAAGCTGTAAATGGTGCTGTGAGTTTATTTTTTGGTTTAAGTGGCACTGGTAAAACTACCTTGTCAGCAGATCCAAATAGAAACCTGATAGGTGATGATGAACATATCTGGAGCGAAAATGGTATTTCAAATATTGAGGGTGGATGTTATGCTAAAGCAATCAATCTTGAGCCACAGAAAGAACCAGAAATTTATCAAGCTATCAAAAGAGGAACTATTTTAGAAAATGTGGTCTTTGACCCTGCAACTAAAAAAGTAGATTACAACGATAAGTCGATCACCGAAAATACAAGGGCTGCATACCCAATTGAATTTATACCAAATGCAAAAATCCCATGTGTGGGCGGTCATCCGAATCATATTATATTTTTAACCTGCGATGCATTTGGCGTGCTACCTCCAATTAGTAAATTAAATGCAGAGCAAGCGCAATATCATTTTATAAGTGGCTATACAGCAAAAGTAGCAGGCACAGAAATGGGTGTGACAGAGCCAGTGGCAACGTTCTCATCTTGTTTTGGTGCAGCTTTTATGGTTTGGAAGTCGACAGTTTATGCAAAACTTTTAGCAGAAAAAATTACGCAGCATAATACAAGTGTTTGGCTAATTAATACAGGATGGATTGGTGGAGGTTATGGTGTAGGAAAAAGAATAGACTTAAAATATACAAGGGCAATGATTGATGCCATTCATGAAAACTTATTTCAGGATATTGCTTTTCACACGGAACCTTATTTTAATTTATCCATTCCTGCAACTTGTACCAATGTGCCAAGTAACATTTTAAATCCGATAGATGCTTGGTCCGATAAGGCTGCTTATGAGCGACAAGCAAACAAACTAAAAACACTTTTTGATAATAATATTTTGAAATTTCAATAATCAACCTGTCAAAAAAATTGATTATTCATAGTAGTTGATTAATAATTGACCTAACGACTTTTACATGGAAAAATCAAGAATCGATTTACCGATAGGCATTACACTTGACCGTTTTATTAAAAGCAATCAAAGTCAATATCCAAACGCTGCAGGTGAGCTTTCGCAATTATTAAGAGATATTGCACTAGCTTCTAAAGTAGTCAATAGGGAAATTAATAAGGCTGGTCTTGTGGACATCATGGGCTATGTGGGTGTAACGAATTCTGGAGGAGACCATCAGCAAAAATTAGATCTTTTAGCAAACACCAGGTTTACAAGGGCCTTATCAAAAGGAGGAGAAGCTTGTGGAATTGCGTCAGAAGAAACCGAACAATTTATTGATTTAAAAAATGATGGAAAATATATCGTAACGATTGATCCTTTAGATGGATCTAATAATATTGACGTGAACGTATCTATCGGCACCATCTTTTCTATTTATAAAAAACAGACACCAGCAAGCGAGCCCTTACAGGAATCAGATTTTTTACAAAAAGGAAGAACACAAATTGCAGCAGGGTATATTTTATATGGCGCTTCAACTATGTTGGTATTCTCAACGGGGAACGGTGTAAATGGATTTACGTATGAGTCGACTTTAGGTGAATATGTATTATCACATCCATCTTTGATGTTTAACAATACGCGTACTTATTATTCAATGAATGAGGGACTCAGTTTTGATTTATTGGACAAGGGAGTCACTACATATATCAATGCCTGTAAAGAAAAAAGAATGTCTGCTAGGTATATTGGGTCTTTAGCAGCCGATTTTCATCGTAATTTATTAAAGGGAGGTATTTTTATATATCCAAGAACCAATCAATATCCAAATGGAAAATTGAGATTATTGTTTGAAGCAAATGCGATGGCTTTTTTAGCAGAACAAGCAGGCGGACTTGCAACATCCAATGAGATAGCTATTTTAGATATACAACCTACTAGTATTCACCAAACGGTTCCGTTTTATACTGGTCCAAAAGAAATGGTTTCAACATTATTAGCACATATTAATCAATAGCTATTTATATGAATACATTTTTTGATTATAATAATGCACAAGTAGCCAATTTACCCTTACATCTTAGAAAGTATATTGTACCTCAGGTGTACGAAAAATATACACCAGTAGATCATGCGGTATGGCGTTATGTAATGCGTCAGAATTATAGTTATTTAAAAAATGTCGCTTACTATCCATATATACCTGGTCTTAAAAAAGCTGGACTGACGATTGAGAAAATTCCAAGTCTACAAGAAATCAATGATGCACTGACTGTAATAGGATGGGGCGCAGTGACCGTAGATGGATTTATCCCACCCGCTGCTTTCATGGAATTCCAAGCATACAGGGTTTTAGTGATTGCTGCAGATATTAGGCAACTAGAACATATTGAATACACATCGGCACCAGATATCATTCATGAATCTGCAGGGCACGCACCAATCATCAGTGATACCAAATACAATCAGTACTTAAGTTATTTAGGAAGCATTGGCACCAAAGCTTTATTCTCTTCTAAGGATTATGCTTTATATGAATCGATCAGAGCACTTTCTATTTTAAAGGAAACGCACAATGTAGATGAAAAGGAATTAGCCGATGCAGAAGCCTTGGTTTTATACAACCAACAAAATTTAGGCGCACCTTCGGAGATGGCTTTATTAAGTAGGCTTCAATGGTGGACAGTCGAGTATGGTTTAATTGGATCTCTTGAGCATCCAAAAATTTATGGTGCAGGTTTACTTTCCTCGATTGGTGAAAGTGCTTCTTGTATGGATCCAAAGGTTAAAAAAATCGAATACACTATTGATGCATTAACCTATGGATATGATATAACAAAAGAGCAACCACAACTTTTTGTTACACCTACTTTTCAAAATTTAATTGATGTACTAGAACATTTTGAGTCTACAATGGCATACAGGGTTGGTGGACTTGAAAGCGTTTCCAAGGCGATAGAATGTAAAAATATTTGTACAGCAGTATTTAGTTCAGGATTGCAAGTGTCAGGGGTAATTAGTAAAGTGTATACAGATGCACATGATGCGATTAAATATATCAATACAGTAGGGCCAAGCTCACTTGCTTTTAAGGATCAACTTTTACAAGGCCATGATGTTCACTACCATGCACACGGATTTGGATCTCCTGTTGGCAAACTAAAAGATGCTACTAAGTCATTAGAGGACT
>CALPJR020000126.1 GCA_943323935.2 Bifidobacterium breve | reverse complement strand
GTATTTTTTAAAGTAGTGATACCTGGGATGGTCACTTCCTTTAAAATTTGGTATGCAGCAATATGCATCGCAGTAGGGAAAGTATCATTAGAAGACTGTGATTTATTCACGTCGTCATTTGGGTGTAAAAATTTCTCTTTATCATTTAAACTGCCACCTTGAAGTACATGACCGCGATAAGCAATCACTTCGTTCACATTCATATTACTTTGCGTACCACTTCCTGTTTGCCAAACCACTAAAGGAAATTGGTCGTCTAATTTTCCTGCAAGAATTTCATCGCATACTTGACCAATTAAATCACATTTTTCTTTTGGTAGAATACCTGCATCAAAATTAGTTAAGGCAGCAGCTTTTTTTAAATAGGCAAATGCTTTAATAATTTCTTTAGGCATTCTGTTGATGTCCTGTGCAATTTTAAAATTCTCGATACTTCTTTGTGTCTGAGCACCCCAATAAACATGAGCTGGTACGCTTACTTCACCCATCGTGTCTTTCTCGATTCTAAATTCCATACTTGCAGTTTTATTAACGCAAAGGTATGACAGCAATTATAAAATTGGGTCAGTTGGGGGGATTAAATTGGAATAAATAAGGGGATTAATGCCCTGTAAAATGCGGTTTCCTTTTTTCAATAAAGGCTTGTATGCCTTCCTTGCAATCTGCAGTGATAAAGCAATCCCCGAACAAATTGGCTTCCACTTCGAACCCATTGACAGATTCATCCCAGGCAGCATTTACGGCTTTGATAGAATTGGCGATGGCCAATGGCGCCTTAGCATGCGCGGCTGCAAGTAAAGAAAACGCCTTGTCTAGCAATGCTGTTTGAGGAACGATATAGTTCACCAAACCATATTGTAAAGCTTGTTCGGCATTGATATTGTTACCAGTAATCACCAGCTCCATGGCTCTAGCTTTACCTAATTTTTGGGTCAATCTTTGAGAGCCACCATAGCCCACCATGATACCTAAGTTCACTTCTGGTTGTCCAAAAATGGCATTCTCTGAAGCAATAATAAAATGACAACTCATGGCTAATTCGCATCCACCACCTAATGCAAAACCATTTACACAAGCAATGACTGGCTTTGGGGAGTTTTCGATTTTAAAAAATACATCCTGTCCTCTTTTTGCTAATGCGGTTGCTTCTTCTTTTGACAATGCTTCAAATTCTTTGATATCTGCACCAGCCACAAAACTTTTTAGTCCTGCACCTGTAATCACCACAGATTTAATTTCTGGAAATTTATACACCCTATCAAATACAGCATCCAGGTCATGCATGACTTGTTGGTTCAATGCATTTAATTTCTCTGGTCGATTGATGGTAATGATCAAAGTATGATCTTCCATTTTTGTAAACAAAGTTTGAAATGACATAGTGCTTAATTTATTGGATGAAATAAAAATAAAGATAAAAATAAACGATTAGGACTTCCTGTTTTCTGCAACCCATTTTTTAATATAGGCTGCGATATCTGTGGTATTGGCTCCAGGTGCAAATAAATGACCGATACCCATATCTTGTAATACTTTATTATCTTCTTCAGGAATGATACCGCCACCAGTCAGTAGGACATCTTTCAATCCTTTTTCTAACATCAATTGGTATACTTTAGGAAACACGGTCATATGCGCGCCAGATAAAATACTTATACCAATGGCGTCCACGTCTTCCTGCAAGGCAGCTTGAACCACCATCTCTGGGCTCTGTCTTAGTCCAGTATAAATCACTTCCATGCCTGCATCTCTTAATGCAGTGGCAATGACTTTTGCGCCACGATCATGACCATCTAAGCCAACCTTGGCTACCAATACTCTTATGGGTCTTTCTGTTTGCATCTACTACAATTTACATTAATTTTTTGACAACAAATCCAAACAGTATTGGATACGTTTTGCTGCATCTTTGGTTTCAATATTGGCTACAATATCAAAAACACCTGGTCCAAATTTACCACCAACTAACATGATTCTAAAGGGCAACATTAAATCACCCGGTTTAAGGCCTTGTTCTGCAGCTAATGTTTTAAAATGTGTCTCCAATAAAGTTGCATCATTGGGTACTGCTTGATTGGTATAGGCTTCCATCACCAATGTGAAAAATGCAGCTTTGTTTGCTTCCCATTTTGGTAGGATGGATGCAGTATCTATTTCGGTTGGCGCAGCAAAGAAAAAAGATGATTGTGGAATGAAGTCGGTTAATAACTGACAACGCTCTTTTACTAGTCCTATCACTTTTACCAAATAAATTGGCTCATGAATTTCAATTTTTGCTGCATCAAAATAAGGTGCAACTAAACTTGCTAAATAAGTATTGTCGGCTTGTTTAATCCATTCTTGGTTAAACCATTTTGCTTTTTCGTAATCAAATTTTGCCCCACCTTTGTGCACTCTATCCAAGCTAAATTTTTCGATCAAATGTGGTAATGAAAATAATTCCTGATCTGTTCCATCATTCCAGCCCAACATGGCTAGTAAATTGACAAAGGCTTCTGGCAAGAAACCTCTTTCCTTAAATCCAATGGTGGATTCTTTGGTATTAGGATCTGTCCAGTCCATTGCAAATACTGGAAAACCTAAACGGTCACCATCACGCTTACTCAATTTGCCATTTCCGTCTGGCTTTAAAATTAATGGAAGATGCGCCCATTTTGGCATCTGATCCAAACCAAATAAATTTTTCCAAACTAAAATGTGTACAGGTGCACTAGGTAACCATTCCTCACCTCTAAATGCATGGGTAATTTTCATTAAAAAATCATCCACCACCACCGCTAAATGATACGTCGGCATTTGGTCTGCTTTCAACAATACTTTATCATCCACCATGCTCGTATCAAATTTTACCTCGCCACGGATCAGGTCTTCAAAAACAAGTTCTTCATTGTCTGGCATATTAATACGCACAACATAAGGGGTGTTTTCGTTGAGTAAACGCGTCACTTCTGCAGCAGGCAAACTCAAAGAATTTTTCATGCCAGTTCTGGTAGCACGATTGTATTGAAAATTAGGAATCTCTTTTCTTTTTGCATCTAATTCTTCAGAGGTGTCAAATGCATAATACGCATTGCCTTGTTCAATCAATTGATTGGCATATTGTTTATACATTGGTTTGCGCTCACTTTGTCTATAAGGACCATAAGCGCCACCATGTATAGGGCTTTCGTCAGGATTTAATCCACACCAAGCAAGGGTGTCTAAAATATATTTTTCAGCGCCTGGTACAAAACGAGACTGATCAGTGTCTTCAATTCTTAAAATGAATTGACCATTGTATTTTTTTGCAAATAAATAATTGAATAAAACAGTACGTACACCACCTAAGTGTAAACCACCTGTGGGAGAGGGTGCGAACCTCACTCTTACCTGTTGATCAGCCGAATTTTCCATGAACAGTTTATTTTTACAAAGATAAGTTGCAAACGGGCAAAAGAACCATTTATCTTTGAGTATGTATTTCATTAAAACACCCTTTTGGCTAAGGCTTATTTATAGGTCTTGTATTTGGCGCAAGTCCACAGAAGACAGGGTGCTTTATTTAAGTTTCGATGATGGTCCGCATCCAGAAGCTACCCCATTTGTACTAGAACAGTTGGCAAGTTTTAATGCCAAAGCAAGCTTTTTTTGTATTGGTAAAAACGTACAATTGTATCCCGATCTCTATGCTGCTTTAATGGATGCCAATCATACTGTGGGCAACCATACTCAAAACCATATGAATGGATGGGAAAATAATACCACTAATTATATTGCTGATATTCAAGAAGCAACAAAACTAATCCACTCTAATTTATTTAGACCACCATACGGAAGAATCTGTTTTGCGCAAATCAAGGCATTGCGTTCAGATCCTAGTTTGCCGCAAGACATTATCATGTGGGATGTTTTGAGTGGAGATTTTGATACGACGATTACAGGTGATCAGTGCGCCCAAAATGTGATTCAACATGCAGGGCCAGGGTCCATTATTGTTTTTCATGATAGTGCCAAAGCGATGGATCGATTGCGGATTGCTTTGCCAAAAGTATTGTTACATTTTAGTCAACTAGGGTATCAATTCAAGGCATTGTAAATGCTGCAAATAAACTACATAAAAAAAGGCCAAGGTAGAAACCTCGGCCTGTATAATCCGTACCCTATAAAAAACAAAGTTTACATCCAAAGAAGGGATGGGTTAGTAATTTGATTC
>CALPJR020000125.1 GCA_943323935.2 Bifidobacterium breve | reverse complement strand
TGGCGCCAATTTACTGATGGTCTTGAATTTTGTCCTTAAATATTGTAGGTAAATTCTTTCAGAAAAGCCAACTGTAGCCATATGCTTGCGATTTGAACGCAAAGATAGCCCAGACCAGCTGCTCCTGCTTATTTTTTTTGTATTTCGACAAATAAAAGGGGCATTGTGCTTTACCCATTGGCCCTTAAAAGCTATTTTTGCAAAAATAGTAACGACCATTTATGTATTCATTAAAAATCAATTTCGAGCAAAAAGGGCTAGAAACAGTAACCCTTGAAAATGTTGCTGCTGATCAAAGTTTATTAGAAGTGCTTTTGGATGCGGGTATAGAATTACACCATAATTGTGGTGCAGTTTGTGCTTGTAGTACCTGCCATTTATATGTTAAAAAAGGTATGGAGCATATTGCTGAATTATCAGACAAGGAAGAAGATTTTATTGACCGTGCTGTAAGTCCAAGAATCGAGTCAAGACTTGGTTGTCAATGTGAATTGAAAGCAGGAGCTGGTGAAATCGAAGTGACTTTACCAGACCAAACACAATTTTTAGGAGAATAATTTAAAAGATATAATAATAGTATGAACCAATTTGAGCCACCCATTCACTGGAATGACCACGAAGATATCGCCCAAAAACTATATGAGAAGTTTGGAGATGACTTTACAGAGTCAAAAATTTATAGAGTTCGCTTTACAGATCTTTTAGAGTGGATTTTAACCTTACCACATTTTGAGGGTAAAAAGGAAGAGTCTAACGAAGGTCATTTGGAAATGATTCAAAGCGCTTGGGTCTATGAATGGCGTGATAACCAAAAAAAATAATTCCTTTGTTAACAGCCTTAGAAAAAATAACCTGTTTTGTATTTGATGTAGATGGTGTCTTGACCAATGGCACATTAATTGTGATGCCTGGTGGATTGATGGTGAGAACAATGAATATCAAAGACGGTTATGCGATTCAATTAGCAATTAAAAAAGGGTATAAGGTTTGGATTATTTCTGGAGGTTATTCGGAAGAGGTTCAAGAAAGATTAGAAAAGTTAGGGGTGGAGGAAGTGCACATGAAAGTAAAAGATAAGAAAGTTTTATTAGAACAACTTTCTATGTCAGAAGTTGTGCCATTGGAGAACATGTTATATATGGGGGACGATATGCCAGATTTTGAAGCCATGGAGATTGTTGGTATTGCTGCTTGTCCTGCAGATGCCTGTTTTGATATAAAAAATATTTCAAGTTATAAAGCCCTTGCAAAAGGCGGAGAAGGATGTGCAAGAGAGGTAATTGAAAAAGTGCTTAAATTAAATGGCCATTGGGATCTAGTGGACCATGTTCAAGCTAAATAATCCTCCAGTGAAAAACTTCATCCATTTTTTAAGATTAGTAAGATGGCCGAATTTGCTTTTTATCTTACTAGCAGAATCATTGTTTCATTTTTTTATTTATAAGCCACTTTATCCAAATTTGGCTTTGAATGCTGATTATCCTTTTTATTTTATTGTAGCAACCAGTATTTGTATTGCTGCAGCTGGATATATTATCAATGATTATTTTGATGTAAATATCGACCAAGTGAACAAGCCCAAAATGGTTGTAGTGGGTTCCCATATAAGTAGACGTTGGGTTATTTTTTGGCATTTAATTTTGAGTATGGGTGGGGTGTATCTTTCGTTGATCGTATTTCCATTTCAGCAATACGTACATATTCATTTTTCTAATTTAGCAACCATTTTAATTTTATGGTTCTATTCCACCAATTTTAAAAGAGATTTTTTAATTGGCAATGTGGTGATTGCCGTCTTGACTGCATGGACAATCGGCGTAGTTTATTTTTCTAAATTTACTTTTATACAATTGGTGCATCCAACCCATATGCAAGTAGCTGATATGAAATTTTTTAAGCTCATGTTATTGTATAGCAGCTTTGCTTTCATATTAACGTTGATTAGGGAGGCGCTCAAAGATATGGAAGATATGATTGGGGACGAGAAATTTGGTTGTACCACAATGCCGATTGCTTGGGGATTGCAAACCACTAAAGTTTATGTTGCGGTTTGGCTGATGGTACTTATTTTAGTCTTATCAATTATCCAATTGTATGCCATTCCTTTTGGATGGTGGATTTCAATCATTTACTGCATCATCACTATTATTACACCACTAGTGTATGTCTTATTTAGTTTAAAGCAAGCTTTTACTAAAGAAGATTTTAATCGATTAAGTAATTGGATCAAATTTGCCATGTTGATGGGTATTTTATCAATGGGCTTTTTTTATTTCCTCCTTTAATTTAATAAAATGAGTGGATATATTTTAGCATCACAGTCTCCCAGGAGAAAACAATTACTAGCATGGGCAGACATTGAATTTGATATTATCGTATCGGCAGCCGAGGAAGATTTTCCAGCAGACATGGATGTGCAAGATGTCCCAGTGCATATCGCCCAAAAAAAAGCGATCGCAGTGCAGCAAAAAATTATAAATGAATTTCCAATACATCAAGGCAAGTGGATCATTGCAGCAGACACCATTGTGGTGTTGGAAAATGAAATTATTGGCAAACCAATTGACAGGGCGGATGCCATTTCAATATTGCAAAAACTATCTGGCAAGACACATCGAGTGATCACAGGAGTTTATTTAGTTAATGATAGTGCGTCAAGCGCTTTTAGCGAAACCACATTGGTACATTTTCACCCTTTGTCATTATCCCAGATCGAATATTATGTAGACCAGTATCAGCCTTATGACAAAGCTGGTGCTTATGGCATACAAGACTGGATTGGTGTTGTAGGCATTCGAGGTATCGAAGGTGATTTTTACAATGTCATGGGCTTGCCGGTGAGTAAGTTGTTGGGTCATCTTCCTACAACCAATGCTAATTCTACAACCAAGTAAAGCTGATATCCAATTCCATGTCTGGATGAAGGCTTCTTTCTACTGGACAGGTTCTTCCAACTCTTTCCAAGATTTCCTTTGTATGCGCATCCAAATTTAAAGCAGGCATTGTAACAGCAATGACTATCTTACCAATTCTTCTTGGTTCGCTCATCATCACTTTAGTGACATCCACTTTAGCACCATCTAATTTCAGATCCATGCTTTCTGCCTTAATGCCCATAGTGGTAATTAAACAAGCCCCTAAGCCAGTCGCAATTAAATCGGTAGGAGAAAAACGCGCACCTTGACCTTTATTGTCAGAAGGGGCATCTGTTTCAAAATTTGAACCGCTTTGTAAATGGAGGCAGGTGGTTCTTAAATTAGCGTCATAGGTTACGGTTGCTGTCATATCTGTTGGATTGATGGTTTGTGATTTTGGTAAATTTACTACGAATGGCTTAATTTAAGCGCAAGTCTTGTATTTTTGCAACCGATAACAGAAAAGCATGCAAGAACTACCAATTGTCCCAGCAGAACAACATATTAAAAAGCCCGATTGGTTAAGGGTTAAATTACCTATTGGGGAAAGCTATAAACATGTGAGAGGCTTAGTGGATAAGCATAAATTACATACGATCTGCGAGAGTGGCAATTGTCCAAATATGGGGGAGTGTTGGGGAGAAGGGACTGCCACTTTTATGATATTAGGTAATATATGTACAAGGAGTTGTCAATTTTGCGCAGTAGCAACAGGTAGACCAAAGCCTGTGGAATGGGACGAGCCTCAAAGAGTTGCCGAAGCCATTTTTTTAATGAAAGTAAAGCATGCGGTATTAACAAGTGTAGACAGAGATGAATTGCCCGACGGTGGATCCATAATTTGGTCAAATACCATCAAGGCAATTAAAGCGTTAACGCCAGATACCACATTAGAAACATTGATTCCAGATTTCAGAGGGATCAAGGAACAAATAGAAAGAATCATAGAAGCTGCTCCAGAAGTGGTGAGTCATAATATGGAAACAGTAGAACGCAATACAAAACGTGTGCGTGTACAAGCAAAATACAGAAGAAGTTTAGAAGTGCTTGAAACCTTAAAGAAAGGAGGCATGCGCACAAAAACTGGCATCATGTTGGGTATCGGAGAAGAGAAAGACGAAGTGATACAAACCATGAAGGACTTAGTAGGCGTTGGCTGTGATGTATTGACCATTGGCCAATATTTGCAACCTACAAAAAAGCATTTACCCGTTCAAAGATTCGTTCACCCCGATGAATTCGCTGAACTAAGAACTATTGGGTATGAATTAGGCTTTGACTATGTA
>CALPJR020000124.1 GCA_943323935.2 Bifidobacterium breve | reverse complement strand
GTCCCCAGTCACCGTCACAGCAGGCGAAATAATATTGGTTTTGGCAATGGCCGCGCCTTTTGAGGTAGCATCATCGTATGCTATATCCGACCCCCCAATAATAATGCCCGGGTTAAAAGTCAAGTATTTTTCCGTGCTAAGGGTTTCTCTAAACTGGTTCAAGATTCTTGCGGCTTCATAAATAGCGCCATAACCCGCGCCTGGCGTGAATACCCCCGAACTATGTCCTGTTTTTCCAGTCACATCTAGTCTCCATCCGCTCGCGCCCCTTCTTCCGGTAGCCACCGAGTTCAATCCATTCGCACCCTCAAAAGCCAATGCGATATCTGCCTGCTTGGCTCTATTGATAAAATCGCCACGAGTCACTTCCCTTGGATAACCCGCATGCTCCTCGTCCCCTGTAAAATAAGCAGTGATGTCTGTGTTTTTTAATAAGCCCGCTTGCTCCAATGCTTGCAATGCCATAATCACCACCACGTCTCCACCTTTCATATCGTTCACGCCTTGACCAGTTGCGGTAGAATCGTTCAACATCGTAAACGGATTAGCAGGCATGTCTGGTTCAAAGACCGTATCTAAATGTCCGATGAGGAAGAGGCGTTTGCCTTTTTTGGAAGAGGATGTGTTGGAGGATGCCGTGGCGGCGGCGCCTGCGCGACGACTCGCCACTAAATGCCCCGCACGTTTAATTGAATCTGGCATCGCAACCCACTCTGTTGTGAATCCTGCTTTTTCAAATTCCTTCGCAAACAAGGCGCCCACTTTTTTTACGCCCTCCATATTCAAAGTCCCACTATTAATATTCACCGACTCCTTAAGCATCTCAATTGCCTGCGGCATATGCGCATCAATCCAATCCATCACTTGCTTTTCCTCTTTAGTTAAACCTTTAGATACAGTAGCTGCAGCCGTTTTCACTTGCTGCGCAATACTTGTCATTGTAATGAGGATGGATAAAAAAAATAGGGCAGATTTTTTCATAAGAATTATTTTTATTGGTAAAAGATTACCTCACACAATTTAATAAAAATAAATGCATAGAGCCTATTCTAAGTTTGATCTTTTTATGAAAGGCTTGGATTAAATTGTAGGGATAAAAAAAGTCCAGTGAAACACTGGACTCAATTCTTTCACTTGGTTACGTTATTAAAATTAATAAGAGGCTTTACCAAGTATCACGATGTAAAGGTAATAATTAAAATAAGAAATGCATGAACGAATATGAAATATTTGAAAAATATTTATCTGCCCCAAGAATTGAAAGGTATCTTATTGCAGCTAAATCAAATAAACAATCATGCATAAATCTCTATAAATCAAATCTTAGCATATCAAAAGCATTTCATCCTGTCTTAGGATTATTCGAAGTTATTTTAAGAAATAAAATAAGTCATGTCTTGTCAAGGCACTTTAATGATGAAGACTGGATCATTAATCAGCAAAGTGGATTTATGATAGATGGTTCTCTTGATTATATAAATGATAGGGGGTTTAAAATTGAAACTAATCGGTTTATTTTTAATTCAGTAAAAACAGCAGAACAAAAATTATTAAAGAGGAGTATTCCAATTAATTCAAATAGACTGATAGCTGAACAATCAATGTCTTTTTGGACAGAATTATTTGAAAAGAAGTATTACAAAATTCTTAAAGGAAGACCGATTCAGATTTTTGAAAAATTGCCAAAGGATATTAGTAGGGTTGATATTTCAAATAGATTAAATAAAATCCGAAGGTTTAGAAATAGAATTAATCATAATGAGCCAATATGCTTTGAAGGTTTAAATATAGCCTTGACTATTCCAATTGAAACAATTGAAGCAATTAATACTTTATTAATGTGGATTAATCCTGAGACTTTAAAATTGTTAGAAGAATTTAATGATGTGGAAAATCAAATTAAGCAATTAGTTAATGAAAATAAATAGTTTTGATTATAAACTAAATTAGCTCAATGGATTAAAAAATATCAATCCATCGAACTAATTCTAATTTATATTTTAATTCCCAATCGGAATATTCACTTTAAAACTAAAATTGCGACCCATATTGAATACACCCATGCGGCCGGTGGCTTCATTCACTGGACCATATTTTAAACGGTTCAAATGATGTTGATACGCCACATCGGTGATATTTTGTCCAACCAAGGAAACACTAAACAATGTTTTATTGCGATGTTGGATCTGTGTGCTATAACCCAGATTCAATAAAGTATAAGCTGGTGTTTGAGTTTCTGTATTGTATCCAGTAAATGGATTGTTTTGTGCAAACACATTGTCTAATTGCAGATTAATAAAACTGTTTTTGATTGCTTTGGATTTTTTAAAGAGTTCGATTCTAATTTCAGACAACCATCTTGCGCTTGGAATACCTGGTAAATTTTTAGAGCCGTCTAATGCTTCTTTAAATTGTCCGCGAATCAAGCTCACACTGTTTTCAACATGCAACCAATCCAATGGATGTGGATGAATATCGATATTAAATTCTGCGCCATATAAATGTGCGTCTTTTTGTCTAAATGCAAAAGCGTATAGTTCTTCTCCTGCAGGATCATGTGCATAGTCCATGATGATTGAATCTCCTCCACCCACTGCAGTTAGCTTTTGATAAAAGATATAATCATTCACCATATTGTAAAAAACATTTCCTGCAATACTCATATGGTCGTTACTCCACTCAACAGCTGCATCAAATTGTAAACTCTTTTCAGATTTTAATAATTCATTACCATACTCAAATCGGTTGGTGCCTTCGTGTGCGCCATAAGATGCCAACTCCGCCATATTCGGGGCGCGGAACCCGCGTGCGATATTAAACTTTAGTGTCACTTTATCACTTAAATCATGCGCCACACCAATCGCTCCAGAAATATTATTGAATTGTTTATTGCTTTCTTTCGGATCATATAATGCAATACAGGCCATACCCGGAGGACATACAAATTGTGCAGGGTTAATATAGTTCATATACTTTTGATCATAGCGCAATCCTCCACTCCAGCTTGTTTTATCTGTGCGCTTTTGTGTATAGTAAAATGCACCAATATCAAAACTGGTATAGTCTGGCACCAAGGCTTCCTCCCCTCTATTGGTATTGGTTTGTCGCATTCCATTCACGCCAAAGGTATTCTTCCAGTTATTTTTTTCTGCTTGTAAATATTGTACGGAGTAGTTGAAGGTTTTTAAATCAAAAAACAATTCTTTTTCATCTAAGTCTAACACATTGCCAAATTCCATCCTTTGGTTTCTTTGTAATCCAAATGTGGCTTTCAGTCTATCATTACCAATTTTAATATTGTTATCCAATGTGTATTTGGTATGTTCAATTTTTTGCATCGGTGCGCGTGGTGTAAATCTTTTTTCCTCGGCAGCGTCCACAACGACTTCTTCTGCGATACCACCTACATCCTTCATCATCACAAATCGACCCTCTGCATCGCGATCCCCTTCTACCACACCTAGGTTTTGTGAAAAATTACTAAAAGACAATTGAGAATAGCCCCAGTTTTTTTCAATGCCTATATATCCACCGCCATTGCGTTCTAAGAATCTTGAATTAAAAACATGTCCGTCGTATTTGTTTTTATAATCACCTGCGTTCTTTGCACTATAATTAATCCCCCAAATAAATCCTTTCTTGTTTCCTGCAAGGTCAAAGTGGTTACCCATCATACGATTATTGGATTGGTAATTGGAAAATACATTTCCTTTTATCACGCCTTCGCTTACTGGTACATTAGAAATAATATTGATCACACCAGCTAATGCATCCGAACCATAAATTAAGGATGCAGGTACTTTCAAGACTTCGGTTCTGCTCACATTGTATTCGTCAATTTCAATACCATGTTCATCGCCCCATTGCTGTCCCTCTTGTCTAATCCCGTCGTTCATCACCACCACTCGGTTGTATCCAAGACCACGAATAACTGGTTTTGAAATAGCTGGACCTGTTGAAATTTGTGATACACCTGGCACTTTGGATAAGGCGTCTATTAAATTACTAGACACCCCACGGAATAATTCCTCTTTTTTAATAATGGTCACTGGTGTGGGCGTACGTCTTGTAGATGTGGCTCTTAAAAAACTAGTAACAATGACATTGCCACCTTCTAATACCGAACTATTTAAATAAAAATCTTGCGTCGTGTTTTTTTGTAGTTGGATGTTTTCGACATCTGTAGCATAACCCATATAACTAATCTCCAACACATGCG
>CALPJR020000123.1 GCA_943323935.2 Bifidobacterium breve | reverse complement strand
GCATATTGTGCTGCATCGATATCCATTAAGGGAATACAAAATACCCCAACCAAATGAATGCCTATTATTGCAGCGAGAAAAAGCCAGAATGTATTTTTATTCATTTTTATAAATTAGCGTAATAGCGCCCATTTTTATTATTAGCATCTTAGATTTTTACTTCAATTCCATTGGACCTGCCCATTTTAAATAAGCCTTTGCCATGGCAAATCCTGAAACCAATCCAATGATGGCGCCACCAACAATATCCAATGGGTAATGCACCCCAACATAGATTTGCGCGAAAGCAATGATACCCGCCCAAACAAAAAAGAATTTTGTATATCGTTGTTGCGTTATGCCCCATGTCATAAAAATAAATATAGCTAACCCAAAATGATTGGCTGCATGGGAGGAAGTAAAACTAAAACCACCAGAACAGTGTTCTAACAAAAGTCTGGTTTTACCTATTAATGCAGGATCGTTACATGGTCTTAATCGATGAAAGAAAGGTTTAAAAACACTGCTGCTAATTTGATCTGTCAGCCCTACATTGATCAATGCAAACAATAACCATTTCAAAGTTTTCCAACCAACTTGATAGATCAACCAGCCCAACAGTCCAATATACAGGGGGATCCAATTATTGGAATGCCTGGTCCAAGGCAGGACAGCGTCTAATATAGGATGATGCCATACCCCATTGATTTGGTAAAACAATG
This sequence comes from Bifidobacterium breve, assembly GCA_943323935.2. Next base: position 3,519 of record CALPJR020000123.1, on the reverse strand, counting down.
CCTGGTCGATGTCCTTAATTTGTTGAAAAATACTTAGCCCCATGCGGTAAAGATACAAGGAAGTGGAAAAATTTAAAGTAAATTTGCATACCGATTTATTTTAATATTTAGCTATGTCATTAATTAAGAGCATTTCAGGTTTTAGAGGCACCATTGGTGGTCGCCCAAACGATAACCTCACACCAATCGATATTGTAAAATTTGCATCCGCATATGGTACCTGGTTGATCAGAAAATCTGCTGGTAAAAAGAAAGTGATTGTAGGTCGTGATGGAAGAATGAGTGGAATGATGGTAGAAGCACTGGTGGAACAAAGCTTATTGGCCCTTGGAATCGATGTGGTGCATTTAGGATTAAGCACCACGCCTACTGTCGAAATGGCTGTGGTATTTGAGGATGCAGATGGTGGCATCATATTGACAGCAAGTCACAATCCAAAAGAATGGAATGCCCTTAAATTATTAAATGAGCAAGGTGAGTTTGTGAGTGGAGAAGAAGGCAAAACCATTTTAGCTTTAGCAGAACAAGAAGATTTTGTATACGCCCCTGTGGATGCGATGGGCGAACTGATTGGTGATGATAACAGTTTATCAAAACATATTCAGGCCATATTGGAACATCCATTGGTCGATATCTACGCAATCAAAAAGGCGAATTTCAAAGTGGTGGTAGATGCCATCAATAGTTCTGGTGCTTTTACAGTGCCTGCTTTGTTAAAAGCCATTGGTGTAGAAGATATTGTAGTATTGAATGCCGAAATGACCGGAGATTTTGCACATAATCCAGAGCCACTTAAAGAACACTTAACTGAACTTTGTGATACCGTTGTAAAAGAAAAAGCACATCTAGGTATCGCTGTGGATCCCGATGTGGATCGTTTGTGTTTTGTGAGTGAGGATGGTAATTTATTTGGCGAAGAATATACCTTAGTTGCTGTTGCGGATTATATTTTACAATACACAAAAGGCGCCACCGTAAGTAACTTATCCTCTACTAGGGCATTAAGAGATGTCACAGAACAACATGGTTGTACTTATTTTTCGAGTGCTGTTGGTGAAGTAAATGTGGTAACAAAAATGAAAGCCGAAAAAGCAGTGATTGGTGGAGAAGGCAATGGCGGTATCATTGTGCCAGATTTGCATTATGGTAGAGATGCATTAATTGGTATTGCATTGTTCTTATCACATCTTGCAAAATCAGAAAAAACCTGTTCCAATTTAAGAGCCAGTTATCCTGCTTATTTCATGAGCAAGAAAAAGATGGACCTGAATGCCAACCTTTCATTGTCAAAGATATTCGAACAATTAAAAAATGAATTTGCTGCATACCCAATGAACGATGTGGATGGACTAAAGATAGACTTTGAAAACGAGTGGGTGCACTTAAGATCAAGCAATACAGAACCAATTATGCGCATTTATACTGAAGCGAAAACACAAGCTGCAGCAGATGCCTTAGCGGATAAAATTATTCAGCTGATCCTTAAAATTCAGTAATTTAGCAAACATGCAGAGAATTTATTTTGACAATGCAGCAACTACGCCGCTTGCGCCTGAAGTACTAGAAGCAATGATGCCTTATTTGACCGAAAAATTTGGTAACCCCTCCTCTATCTATAGCTATGGCAGAGAAACAAGATTAGCTATTGAACAAGCAAGGAAATCTGTAGCAAAAAACTTAGGTGCCAAGCCTGCTGAAATATTTTTCACTAGTGGTGGTACAGAAAGTAGTAATACGGTTTTAAATGCTGCCATCAACGATTTAGGTTGCAAGCATATCATTAGTTCTCCAATAGAACACCATGCTACTTTGCATACGGTTACACATTTAGCAAAATTGCATCAGCTTCAATTAAGCTTTGTACAAATACTACCAAATGGACATATCGATATGGACCATTTGGCAACATTACTTGCGGCGTCAACCGAAAAAACAATTGTAACGATCATGCATGCCAATAACGAAATTGGAAACATGATTGACATGGCAGCAATAGGACAACTTTGCAAACAATACCATGCTTATTTTCATAGTGACACAGTACAGACAGTTGGTCATTTTCCTTTTGAATTAAGTCAGCTACCTGTTGATTTTATTACTGGTGCTGGACATAAATTTCACGGGCCTAAGGGCGTCGGTATTTTATATATCAACGAAAATGTGAAGATCAGTCCCTTGGTGCATGGAGGATCTCAAGAGCGTAATATGCGTGCAGGTACAGAAAACTTATACGGGATTGTTGGTTTTGCAAAAGCACTCGAACTCGCTACCGAAAAATACGAGGAAGATCGTGCTTATATCCAGTCTTTGAAACAATACTTGCATGATCAATTGGTTGAAAAAATACCTGGTGTGAGTTTTAATGGCGATCCATTTGGAAGAAGCTTATATAATTTATTGAGTGTGAATTTTCCAAAAAATGAAAAAACAGAGATGATCTTATTTAATTTAGATATGCATCATGTTTGTGCTAGTGGAGGAAGTGCTTGTTCTAGTGGAGCACAACAAGGATCACATGTCATTCAAGCACTTAATAAAGGTTCAGAGATTGTGACTGTTCGTTTTTCTTTCTCAAAACAAAATACCACAGCCGAAATTGACCAAGTTATTACAGCACTATTAACTATGTTGCACTAATTTATTTGATTACTTTAAATAGAATACCACAGTAAAATAACTATATGTAATCAACCATTAATTACAAAAAAAGGCGCTTCAAACGAAGCGCCTTTTTTATAGCATCCAATTCAATTAAGGTTGGCCAGCAACTGGAACTCCTTTTTCTAAACTTTCAATCACATTGATCAATTGATAACAAGTCAGGATGTCCTGAATAAATGCGGATTGTTTATTGTTAAATTCTGTTCCTTTATTCTGATAGGCATTCTCTGCATTTTGCATGAACTGCGCTTCGGACATTGGAGTACCTAAAGATTTATAATAAGCCAATTGTTGTTTTAAATCTTTCACCACTGCAGTGCCTACTCTTTTTGCTAATTCTATATCGCCAGCGGCATAAGCAGCTTGTAAGTATAAATAAGAGAAGTAATTATGTTGATTGCCTCTATTAGAAGACATCCCGTAAGGAAAGTTTTTAGTACTCAGCTCTTTGTCTAATTTTCTCAACACTTGCGTAGCGCTATCTTTTTTACCAGCCGCAACCAATGCTTGTGCAATTTGAGCTACATTCAATCTCAGTGAATTCAAATGTCTTCTGTTTTCTTCATCATAATAAACATTAGACTTACTCGAATTCTTGAAATCAAATTTAGTCATGATGTTTTTAAACGCGGCGTCTGTATCAACCGATGCACCTTTTACAGGCACCAATTGATAGGCCAATCCAGTTTGACGTACGTATTGATCCAAACCTAAATCCTTTAACTCTTGTGTAGAGGTAAAGCAAATTGGACGTTTAAACTGAGTCGTTGCAATGATTGCATAAATAGCCAATTCATTTTTAATCATGTATTGTCTATTTGGATTGAAATCAATCAACATCTCTGATTCAATCATATC
>CALPJR020000122.1 GCA_943323935.2 Bifidobacterium breve | reverse complement strand
TTGATTAAAAAAGTGCCCCATATCACTGCAGCCAATCTAAATAAAGTCAATGCGATTTTACCGAACTCACCACCAAATTTAAGGCCCCATGCCATGCCTTCGTTTTCTACAAAATGCAATCTGAACCAAGATCCAATCACCTGATGTTCTTCGCCTAAAAAGAAGTTCAACTTGATATAAAATTTTAATAACTGATCAATGACAATAATGGCAATGATAAGTGCAGCTACTTTTTTTCCGGTCATTTTTAATTGCATAATTAAATGGTATTGTCTTCTAAATTCTTTGGTAGATTTTTTTGACGAGTTGAAAAGATGGAATACAATATAGATCCTGTAATTGAAAACACAATCACTAATAAAGATAAAAGGACTTGGGTATTTTTACTCATGACCATATTGATATAATGCTCCCCAAGCATTTTGACACCAATGAAAATTAACACAATCGCAATACCTTGTTGAAGATGTTCAAATTGATTCACAGCACCTCTTAATAAAAAGAACAAGGAGCGCAAACCTAGGATCGCAAAAATATTAGAAGTATAAATAACTAAGCTACTCATGGAAATGCCCATTACAGCTGGAATAGAATCTAAAGCAAATACTAAATCAATTGCGGCCAATAAAACAACTACCACAAAAAGGCTTGTGTACATTGGTTTTCCACCTATGCGCATCATAAACTTGCCATCCCCATCTTCATTGGTGATAGGCAAAAACTTTTTTAAGAAAAGGTAGATCTTAGACTTATGCGGATCAAAAGCTTCATCTTCTCCTGCACTAAACATCTTATACCCTGTATACAATAAAAACACTCCAAATAAATATAAGATCCAAGCAAACTTAGCTACCAATGCTACACCCACTGTGATGAAAATCACCCTAAATAAAATCGCAATCAAAATACCAATTAACAAAACCCTTGAAAGGTGCTGCTCCTTTACTTTAAATGCATCAAAAATTAAAATGAAAACAAAAATATTATCAATGCTTAAACTCCATTCCATTAAGTAGCCACTTAAATATTCAAAGGCCAATTTTTGCCCTTCTTCTACCCACATAAATACAAAGAAACCTAAAGCCAACATCACCCAAATAAAAGTTTGTTGAAGGGCTTGGCGAATGGTAATAGACGTATTTTTTTTACTTAAAAACCCTAAGTCTAAAATTAATGCAGTCACTACAACCACGCCAAAAACTAGGTATACTATCTGATCTGTTGTCATGCTGTAAAGATAAGCTATGATTTAGATACAGCAAATCGAGATTGGCGATAAGCATAAGCTACCCAATAACCTATTCCAAGCAAGAAAACTGGACCAAGTAATAATACCAATTGAATCCAAAGTCTATTCTCTACAACTTTTCCTGGGTCTAGTCTTCTTAATACTAAATTCTTTTTTCTTGCTTCTAATAAACTAACTGGTTCATTTAAATAGGCAATCATATTTTGAAAAAAAACAGGATTCGCAAATTGTACGCCCTCGTAAGGTATCACCCCCATTGGAAGTGGCCCTTTTTGTGCATCTACAAAATTGGTGATTAAATCGGCATCAGATAGCACAATTTGTTTTGATGCTTTATTTCCAGTCGTCAAAAAAGCTTTGCCGGTAGCTAATTGAACAGAGTCCATTAAAGCTTGAGTGAGTCTACCTGCAAATGCAGATTTAAATTGACCTTCTAATAAGACTGCAATCGGAATATGTTGTTTTGTAAAACTTGCTAATTCGCCTTCCTGTTGACCACTATTTAATTGAATCATGGTTGGACTACTAATGATCCTGCTAGTTGTATCCGTGGTTAATAAGATGGTTTTGATTACCCCTACAGCCCTTACTGTGTCTATACTTGCAGGGAAAGCTGTCAGGACTCTGTCCATATTTTGTACCATCGGATGTTCCGATCCAGCTTGCGCAAAAGGATAATATGGCCATGGCACTCTTTGTATCGTTGGCGCACCTGCAGCATCCACACCAACCACCATCGGCAACTTAGCACAATTTAAATCTTGCACTAAATTGTTATTCACCCTTGCACCATATTTAAATAACTGCGCATCTAAACCAAGTCCACGATCAAATGCAAGGTAGGCGCCATCTGTATTGCGTAAACTATCATACTCTGCATACAATGGGTCCAATGCCCAAATCACATTGCCACCAGCAAGTACAAATTGATCAATTTTTAATTGATCTAATTCGGAAAAGCGCTGGCTTGGTTTTACAATTAATAAAGTATTGATTTTACTTGGATCAGGAAATCCATTCTTTAAATCAAAGACGCCAAGATTATATTGATTTTTAATGGACTGTCCTATATCGTTCACCGTGAAATCTAATGGCTCTCCATTGCCCACCAAGTAAGCAATGCTCGGACGCTCAGTCCTATTCATTAAATAAATAGCCTGTACAATTTTATATTCCAAGAGCGCTTCTGCCGCATTAAAGCTAGCTTCAATATCTACTTCTGGTAATTCCTTTACAATATTATAAGGCTTAAAAAACTGCTTACTGCTTCTTAAGTCAATCGCAATAGGTTTTTGTCCTTCTACTTCTATCAAGAGTCCCGGCACCAATAGTTGATCTAGTTTTTTATCCGTAATGGTACCTGTATTTTGAAAACGGTCAATTGGTAATCCTTGTTTTTGTAAACTATCATAAAAAAGCATCAAGGCACTGTCTTTAAAAAGCGCCCCTGGGACAGTTTGTTCCCAGCTAATCCAATTGGGATTCAGCTGCTCTAATTGATCAAGCAACTGAATAGTAGCAAGTTCTAATTTTTTATAATGTGCTGGCAATTCGCCCCCAAGATAAAGATGGATTTTTACTGGCTGCTTCACCTCTTGAATCAATATAGTAGATTGATCACTGATGGTATAGCGCTGGTCTTTTGTAAGATCTAATTGCAATGGATACAAATGACTTAAGTAAATCAATACAAGCATCCCCAATAAAACCCAGCTGTACTTGAACTTGCCTGACAATTGTTCAATTGCACCAAGACCAAATAATAGAATGATGGTTTTAAAATAGATGATATCCTCTAATCCGATTGCTCCTTTGTTTAAATTCTGATAATGTGCAGCAAGGCCTAATTGACGAATATAAAAATCATACCCATTTTGAAAAAATTGCAGGTCGGCAATCCAATCAAATCCTTTGTATAAAAAAATACTAATGACAACGGAACCTAATAAAGCAATCATAGTATGCTTTGTAGCCGAACTCATAAAAACGCCCACTGCTACATAGACAGCAGCTAATGCAATTAATCCGATATACGCACCAATGGTTGCACCCCAATCTATCCCCCCTATTGCACTTAAATAATTGAGGACGATCGCATAAAAAAATGTAGGAAGGATTGCCAGAATAGTAATTGAAACAACGCCTACATATTTTCCAATCAAAATGGACCTGGTCGAAATGGGAAGGCTCTTTAAAATTTCATAAGTGCCTTGTTTGAACTCTTCGGAGAAACTCCGCATGGTAATTGCGGGAATCAAAAGGATTAAAATCCATGGTGCAAAATCAAAATACACTTGCAGGCTCGTGTATCCAAAATCTAATACATTGAAGTTGGGTAGGACAAATAACAATAGACCATTTACCAGTAAATAGAAACTGATGATCAAATAGCCAGAAAGACTTCCGAAATAATGTGCCCACTCTTTTTTACATATTGCCCACATGACCCAAAGCTACATAAAAAATGCCCCGGTTTTACCGGGGCATTATAGATAAATCGTTAATTTTTGTTGGAGTTTGGAAAACTAAAAAAAAGTTACACGGCGAAACTTTCTCCGCAGCCACAACTTCTGCTTGCATTGGGATTATTGAAATAAAAACCCTTTCCGTTCAATCCGTCAGAAAACTCTAATTCAGTATTGACTAAGTATAAAAAACTTTTTAGGTCGGTGACAATTTTTACGCCGTTGTCTTCAAAGACTTGATCCATCGGCTTAATTTCATTGTCAAAGTCTAGTTTATAGCTCAATCCAGAACAGCCTCCGCCTACAACACCTACTCTTAAAAAATAGTTAGGGTCGTCGGTGACACCAGCATCTTGCATAAGTTGTAACACTTTTGCCTTTGCTTTTTCACTCACGTAAATTGTATTTTCTAAAACTTCGCTCATGTAATGAATTAGTGAATACGCTCTTCGAATACTAACTGCTCTAAACCATTCTTAGAACGGTAGTCATTGATCGCTGCTTTGA
>CALPJR020000121.1 GCA_943323935.2 Bifidobacterium breve | reverse complement strand
TTAAAAATCGGGAAGACATTGCCACTTGTTGACATCATCAAGTAGGCTCACAATTAATACATTATTGAGATGAATATATCGGAACTCTCGTTAAAACGTCCAGTGTTAGCCACTGTGATGAATATTGCGATTATCATTTTTGGTTTGGTAGGTTATTCTTTCTTGGCATTAAGAGAGTATCCAGCGATTGACCCACCAATCATTTCGGTTCAAACATCCTATTCAGGTGCGAATTCAGAAGTGATACAAAGTCAAATTACAGAGCCATTGGAGAAAGCGATCAATGGTATTCCTGGAATTCGTACTATCAATTCTTCAAGTTCAGTTGGCAATTCAAATATCACTGTCGAGTTCAACTTAGGCGTAAATTTAGAGACAGCAGCCAATGACGTGAGAGATAAAGTATCACAGGCTGCAAGAAGTTTACCCGAAGACATCAACAACCCTCCAGTAGTTTCAAAAGCAGATGCAAGCGGAGATTTTATTTTAATGCTTACAATAAGAAGTAAAACCAAAGGATTATTAGAGTTAACTGAATATGCTGAGAACGTCTTGCAACAGAGGTTTCAAACGATTGACGAAGTCGCAAGTGTTGGAGTTAGAGGCAAGCGTTTGTCAATGCGCATTTATCCAAATACAGATTTGCTCAATGCGTTTGGTATTGCATTTAATGATATTCAAGCGGGATTGAACAAAGAAAATGTAGAATTACCTGCTGGCCGTATTTATGGTAATAAATCAGAATTTATTATTCGTACATTAGGAAGATTGTCCACCGAGGCAGACTTTAGAAATATTATTATCAAGGAAGATGCTGACGGCATTGTAAGATTAGGGGATATCGCAAAAGTGGAGCTTGGTCCAGACCAAGAAGATCAAGGTACTTATTTTAATGGGGTACCTGTTGTCATGTTAACCATCTCTCCTCAGCCTGGGGCCAATCAAATTAATATTGCAGATGAATTTTACAAAAGATTAGAAGAAGTAAAAGCACAAAATAAATCAGATATAGAATTTGCAATACCTATTGATAATACCAAGAATGTACGTCGAGCTTTGTCGGAAGTGAAAGAAACCATTTTGATTTCATTTTCATTGGTGGTATTGGTGATCTTCTTTTTCTTCAGAAATTGGCTCATTGCAATTCGTCCTTTGATTGATATTCCAATTTCTCTGATTGCTACTTTCTTTATCATGTATTTGGCTGGTTTCTCTATTAATGTATTGACTTTATTAGCAATAGTTTTAGCAACCGGACTTGTAGTGGATGATGGTATTGTGGTCACCGAAAACATTTTTAGAAAATTAGAGGAAGGGCTCCCAATTAAAGATGCCGCAAGAGAAGGTAGTAAGGAAATTTTCTTCGCAGTTGTATCTACTTCAATTACATTGGCTGTTGTATTCTTACCTGTTATCTTTCTACAAGGTTTTGTAGGGTCCTTATTTAAAGAATTTGGTGTAGTGGTTGCAGGTGCGGTTTTAGTTTCTGCATTTGTATCCCTAACCATTACGCCTGTACTGAATGTCTACCTGAACAGAAATGGAGGACAACATGGCAAATTTTATGAGCGTACTGAACCCTTTTTTAAAGGAATGGAATTAGGGTATAAAAATGGGCTTGCTAAATTTTTACAAATTAGATGGATGGCATGGGTGATTGTAGGCATTTGTTTTGTGTTAATTATTCTTGTTGGAAAAAATATTCAAAGTGAGCTCGCCCCTATGGAAGATAAAGGAACAGTTCGTATATCAATGTCAGCAGCCGAAGGAACCAGTTATGAAGACTTAAGAGCAGATTTATTGAAGGCTATTCGCATCATGCAAGATTCCATACCAGAGCATGCATTTACTTGGGGTAGCGTCCCTTCTTGGGGTGGCGGAAGCACTGGTGCATCTGGTAGATTTGGCATGGTGGGTATCAATGAAAGAACAAGAACACAAACTGAAATCGCAGCAGATTTAAATAAGAAATTTAAACGCTTTAAAAATGTTCGTATTTTCTCTATCGAAGAACAAACTATTTCTGTGGGCATGATGTCTCGTGGTTCTTTGCCAGTGCAGTTCATCATTCAAAACTTAGATTTCCAAAAAATCAGAAAAGTGATCCCTGAGTTTTTAGAAGCAGCTAGAAAAGATAAAACTTTCCAAAACGTTGACGTTAACTTAAAATTCAATAAACCAGAATTAGACTTAACAATTGATCGTATGCGCGCCAAGGATCTTGGTTTATCTACAGCAGATATATCACAAGCATTACAGTCTGCATTTAGTGGCGCGCGTTCAGCTTATTTCATCATGAACGATCGTCAATACGAAGTAATCACACAGGTGCCTAAATCGGATCGTAACACACCTACGGATATCAGTAAAATATATATCAGAAATAGTCGTGGCGAAAGTATTCCTATCTCGAGTGTATTGACAATCGAGGAAAATAGTAATCCTCCAAACTTATACCACTACAATCGTTTTAATTCTGCTTCCATTTCTGCTTCTTTAGCAGAGGGGAAAACAATTGGTGATGGCGTGAATGCGATGGAGCGTATTGCAAAAGAGCAATTAGATGAAAGTTTCCAAACTGCTTTGAGCGGTCCTTCTAGAGACTTCAGAGAAAGTGCTTCCAATACTTCTTATGCTTTATTATTGGCATTGATTTTAATTTACTTAGTGCTTGCAGCCCAGTTTGAAAGCTTCACGGATCCTTTCATCATCATGATTACTGTACCATTGGCTATTGCTGGTGCATTGATCTCCCTTTGGATGTTGGGTCAAACATTAAATATATTCTCTCAAATTGGTATCATTATGTTGATAGGCTTGGTGACTAAGAATGGTATCTTAATTGTGGAATTCGCCAATAAGAAAAGAGAAGCTGGTTTAGCTATTAAGGAAGCTGTTTTAGAAGCTGCAGCACAACGTCTAAGACCAATATTAATGACAAGCTTAGCGACAGCATTGGGCGCATTGCCAATTGCCATTAGCTTAGGTGCAGCTGCAACGAGCAGGAAACCTTTAGGTACAGTTATTGTAGGTGGTCTAATGTTCTCTTTAATTTTAACTTTATTTGTGATCCCAGCAGTGTATACTTATTTATCTAGTAAGCATAAGCGAGTTGTAGATTAATAAGTAAGTATGAAACAAAATACCTTATTGTGTTTTTTAATTTTATTAGCTGCTTGTACTAGTAGTTCTAATGAAAATAAAAATGACAATAATAATATAAGCGACTGGGCGCCTAGTTTTCATAAGGTAGATATCGTTAATCCAATTTTAGTTCCGGATACAAGCAGTCTTTTTTTCTGTCCCTTGCAAAATGATAGCGTTGCTTGGGAGGCAAAAAATGTTTTAAATCCTACTGCACTTGTAAAGGATGGTAAGGTTTATTTATTATACCGCGCACAAGACAGTGCAATGACTTCTCGTATAGGGCTTGCCATTAGCGAAGACGGGATTCATTTTAAAAGACAAGCGCAACCTATTTTTTATCCCGCTAAAGACAGTTTTGCTATATACGAAGGTAAAGGCGGTATTGAAGATCCAAGAATTGTAGAAAACCCATTAGGGGGTTATATTTTAACCTATACAGCCTATGATGGGAAAACAGCTCGTTTATGTTTTGCCACTACAAATGATTTGATTCATTTTCAAAAACAAGGTTCTGTTTTAGCCCATCCTAAATACATCAATACCTGGTCCAAGTCTGGTGCGATTGTTGCAGAAAGAGTAGGTGAAAAAATGATTGCTAAAAAAATCAATAATAAATTCTGGATGTATTTTGGAGACACCGATTTATTCATGGCTTACTCATCCGATTTATTGCATTGGGAAGTTTTGGAAAATGAAGAAAGTAAAAAAATTGTCTCTGTGCTTACGCCAAGGCCCGGTTATTTTGATAGTCGTTTGGTAGAGCCAGGTCCATTTGCATTGTTTACACCAAAAGGCATTGTGCTTATTTATAATAGTAGTAATGCAGCCAATAACAACGATCCAACTAGTCCAAAATTTACTTATGCAGCAGCGCAGGCTTTATTTGATACCTCTGCGCCATATAAGCTTATAGATAGAGCAGCTAAGCCTTTCATTCAACCTGACAAGCCTTATGAATTAAAAGGAGAAGTGAATAATGTATGTTTTGTAGAAGGCTTAGTATATTATAAAACGCAGTGGTATTTATACTATGGCACTGCCGATTCTAAAATTGCGGTAGCACTTGCTTCCGATCATTAATC
>CALPJR020000120.1 GCA_943323935.2 Bifidobacterium breve | reverse complement strand
GTCCAGCATGTACAATTAAAAAAAGAATTAAGAAAATACCTGTGAATCCCATTACCAATTTTTTTCCTACGGAAGAGGTAAACATTTGTTTGAATGTCATAGTAGATGAGTTTAAAAATCTCCGCAAAAATACGAATCAAATAGATAGGTTTCGTTCTATGTTGTTTATTTTTAAGACAATAGACCAATTTCTTCTACAAACAGCTCATCGGCCTATTGGATGGTTCAGCCCTTTTATCAACCGCCCTTCAATAATTTAGGGTCATCCAAATGAATGTCTTAATTTTACCACATGATTAAAGTTTTAGGTATCCTTTGGAATAGCTTTAAAATGGCCCTTCAAGAGCTAAAAGTAAATAAGTTAAGAACTTTTCTTTCCTTATTTGGTATCACCATTGGTATCTTTTGCATCATTGGCGTATTAGCCACCATTGACAGTTTGAAATCAAAAGTGAAAAGCGACTTATCTAGTTTTGGAAGTAATACAATCTATATAGACAAATGGGATTATGCAGGTGGACCTGAATATCCATGGTGGAAGTTTGTAAAACGTCCCTCTATGAAAATCGCCGAAATGGAGATGGTAAAAAAGAAGAGTAGTTTGGCTGCCAATACCGCATTCTTTGTTTCTACCAATGCCACTTTCACCTACGAAGAAAACGTATTAAAAGGAATTAATATATATGGAGTGACCGAAGAGTTCAAAGACATCCAAGCTTTTAACATAAGTTATGGTCGTTTTTTCTCTGAATCCGATTTTCAAAGAGGTATCCCTGTAGGTGTGATTGGATATAAAGTGTCTGAGGAATTATTTGGTAAAGCCGAAAAAGGTTTGGGTAAAGTGGTCTCTTTTAATGGTCGTAAATTAATGGTCGTTGGTATCATAGAAAAGCAGGGTAGTAGTATTATTGGTGGATTTGATTATGATAGGACTTGTTTATTTACCTACAATCATTTTGCCTCTGTATACAATCCAGATAATTACAATCCTTATATCATGGTGCAGGCAAAAGCAGGCATCACTTCTAAAGCTTTACAAGAAGAATTGACGGGTGTGATGCGTCAATTAAGAAAACTAAGTCCAACCCAAGAAGATAATTTTACTTGTAACGATGTGGCGCAATTTAAGGATCAGGTGGAAGGCTTCTTTGGCTCTGTAAACCAAGGTGGATGGGCCATTGCAGGATTGTCCTTATTAGTTGGTGCTTTTGGTGTAGCCAATATTATGTTTGTAACAGTGAGAGAAAGAACGAGCCAAATTGGTTTGAAAAAAGCGATTGGTGCAAAGAGTTCTACTATTTTATACGAGTTCCTTTTAGAAAGTGCTTTCTTATGTATTGTAGGTGGATTGGTTGGATTATTCTTGGTCTGGTTATTGACACTGGGCTTAAGTTCTGTCTTACCATTCCCAATCACTATTGCCCCAAATATTATTTTCATGGCGCTTAGTTTATGTATTGTTTTGGGTGTTATTTCTGGTATTATTCCAGCAAGAATTGCAGCTAAAATGAATCCAGTAGAAGCGATCAGATCCAAATAAATAGACCTATCTATTTTAGCTTTACCTTTGTAGCGTGTCAAAATCAATTACCATTTTAGCGATCGAATCGTCTTGTGATGAAACTGCAGCCTCAGTCATCATAGACGGACAAATCCATTCCAATTTTATTGCCAACCAATTGGTGCATGAAAAATATGGTGGTGTGGTGCCTGAATTGGCGAGTCGCGCGCACATGGAAAATATTGTGCCTGTTGTAGATGAAGCTTTAAAAAAAGCATTCCCCAATTTATCACATCCCGAACGTTTATCTGCACTTGATGCGATTGCTTTTACTCAAGCACCGGGTCTCATTGGGAGCTTATTAGTGGGTGCGCAATTTGCTAAATCTTTGGCATTGAGTTTAAAAAAACCTTTGATTGCCGTGCACCATATGCAAGCGCATGTGTTGGCGAATTTAATTGATGAACCTCGTCCAAGTTTTCCTTTTTTATGTTTAACCGTGAGTGGTGGACATACTCAAATCGTTCAATGCAATAGTCCATCCGACTTAATCATCATTGGTCAAACCATTGATGACGCTGCAGGAGAAGCCTTTGATAAAATTTCAAAACTCTTAGGTTTGCCTTATCCTGGGGGACCTATATTAGATAAATTAGCACAATTAGGCAATCCTAAAGCCTTCGAATTTGCGAAGCCAATGGTGCCTGAATTAAATTATTCTTTTAGTGGATTAAAAACAAGTGTCTTGTATTTTTTACAAAAACAGGAACCAGGTTTTATTGAAGCAAATTTGAATGACCTATGTGCTTCTGTTCAATACACGATTGTTGAAATCCTTTTATATAAATTAAAGAAAGCCATTCAACAAACCGGGATTAAACATGTTTGTATTGCCGGCGGCGTGAGTGCCAATTCGGGTGTTCGAAACGGTATCGAAGCCTTAGGGCAGAAGCTGGGGTTAAAGACCTATCTACCTGCTTTTCAATATTGTACAGACAATGCCGCAATGATTGCGATTACAGCCCATTATAAATACATCAATCAGGCATTCGAGCCTTTGTCCACATCTGCACATGCCAGATCTAATTGGTAAGGGGAAATCACTTAACTTTGCAGCCTCAAAACAGTTGAAAAATGATTAGTGCAAGAAATGTCACATTGGCTTACGGTAAAAGAGTCTTATTTGATGAAGTGAATATTAGCTTCACCAAGGGGAATTGTTATGGTATCATTGGAGCCAACGGTGCTGGTAAATCTACTTTCTTAAAAATATTAAGTGGTGAGATTGAACCTAATAAAGGATCTGTTGAAATCACGCCAGGTGAGCGTATGTCCTTCTTAAAGCAGAATCAATTTGAATTTGATGAGCAAACAGTATTGAGTACTGTTATGCAGGGCCACAAGCGTATGTGGGAAGTGATGCACGAAAAGGATGCTTTGTATGCGAAAGAAGATTTTACAGAAGCAGACGGTTTAAGAGCAGGTGAATTAGAAGGAGAATTTGGTGAAATGGGTGGATATGAAGCAGAGAGCAATGCTGCAAGTTTATTAAGCGATTTAGGTGTGAAGGAAGACATGCACCAATCCCTGATGAAAGACATCCCGAGTAATTATAAATTGCGTGTGTTGTTGGCGCAGTCTTTGTTTGGGAATCCCGATATTTTATTATTGGATGAGCCTACCAATGGATTGGACATTGAAACAATTGGTTGGTTGGAAAACTTTTTAGCAGACTACGAAAACATTGTATTGGTTGTGAGTCACGATCGTCACTTTTTAGATACGGTTTGTACGCATGTATCGGATGTGGATCGTTCAAAAATTAAAACATTTACGGGTAACTATTCATTCTGGTATGAGTCTTCTCAATTGATGGCGCGTCAGATGTCTGATAAGAATAAAAAGAACGAGGAAAAGCGTGCTGCATTATTAGACTTCATTGCACGTTTCTCTGCGAATGCAAGTAAGAGTAAGCAGGCCACATCTCGTAAAAAAGCATTAGAGAAATTAACGATCGAAGAAATTGAGCCATCTAATAGAAAGTACCCTGGTATTATCTTTCAGCCATTGCGTGAAGTGGGCAATCAAATTTTAAATGTAGAAAAATTACAAAAAACAGTAGACGGTCGTATCTTATTTAAGGACGTTACTTTCTCTGTAAGTAAAAATGATAAGATTGCTTTTTTAAGTAAGGATGCATTAGCCATCACTTATTTCTTTGAGATCATCAATGGAATGGGTCAGGCTGATAGCGGCAGTTTTGAATGGGGCACAACCATTACAAAAGCTTATTTACCGATGGAGCACAACGAAGAGTTTACTAAGCCATTGACTTTAATGGACTGGTTAAGACAATTTGTGCCTTCACATGTAACCGATGCAGATGAACCATTTATCCGTGGATTTTTAGGAAAAATGTTGTTCAGTGGGGATGATGTGATGAAGAAATCGGATGTCTTAAGTGGTGGTGAAAAAGTACGTTGTATGGTGAGCAAAATGATGTTACAAAACCCCAATGTGACCATTTTGGATCAACCAACCAATCACTTAGATTTGGAGAGCATCCAAGCATTTAACGAAGGCTGTCAGAATTTCCCAGGGATCGTCTTAATGACCTCGCATGACCACACTTTCATGCAAACTGTGGCCAACCGTGTGATCGAATTAACGCCAAAAGGCATCATCGACCGACTAATGACCTTTGACGAGTATATGGAGGATAAAAGGGTACAAGAATTAAGAGCAGAATACTAT
>CALPJR020000119.1 GCA_943323935.2 Bifidobacterium breve | reverse complement strand
GAGGCGATGCGGCTAAGAATGAGTCTAGCTTTGAACCAGAGCCAGGTGGAAATAAATATGCAATTGATTTATTAAAGCAGGTTGGACAATTGAATCAAGGCATTTATTTAGACGAAGATATTTTAAATGGCGGCAAAACCGATTTTTGTATGGGTGTAGCTGGCTATCCAGAAAAACATTTTGAATCTCCAAATTTTGAAATCGATTTAATCAAAACCAAAGAGAAGGTGGATGCAGGGGCAGACTATATCATGACACAAATGTTTTTCAACAACCAAAAGTTTTTAGACTATGTGCAAGCATGTCGAGATATGGGTATTACAGTGCCAATCATTCCAGGATTAAAGCCGATTACCAATAAAAAGCAATTGACGATTTTACCAAGGATATTCCATGTAGACATCCCAACAGATTTATCTAATGCCATCAATAAATGCAAGACAGATGCGGAATGCGAGCAAGTGGGCACAGAGTGGTTGATCCAGCAAAGCAAGGAATTGAAAGCGGCTGGTGTTCCTGTTTTACACTATTATACTTTAGGAAAACCTAAAGTGATAAGAGACGTTGTGTCGGCCGTTTTTTAACTTATTTTTTTTGTTGAGATTGCAAAAAATCGTGAAACTGATCTACAGTTAAATTTTTAGCAATTATTTTTTTGTCTTTATCTAACAAATAAAATGTTGGTGTTTTAAATACATCATATAGTTGTCTGATCGTAGTAGCTTTTCCGGCATTGACTTCTGCATTCAATGCAGCTTCAGTTTGATAGACATGTAACCATCCTGCATTAAAATGTTTATCTGTCACAAATTGTTTCCACGATGCCATTTCTTTTAAATTGATATTTACACCAATCACTTGCACACCTAATTGCTTCCAGTTTTTTGTATAAAAAGAATCTACCCTTGGCATTTCTTCTTTACAGTGACCACAAGTCGGGTCCCAGAATGCGATAAATGTATATTTAGCAGGACTGTTATAAAGCGAAAATGATTTGTTGTCAATAGTATTTAAATTCAATGGTGGAGCGGGATTCCCAATCAAATTAGCCATGATACTATACGCTCTTTCCGTAATTGCTTTTTTTGATTCATCGTTTAATAATGCTAAGTCGCCTTTGCTAAAAAAGTTTTGAAATATATGTAGAAATACTTTATCCTGACCCATAAACTCAGGATTGATATATTTATTTGTAAACTTAAAAAGTAAAAATGGATAAATTTCTTTTCCTGTTTTTGCAACAGTCAACATGTATTGAACCTCTTCTATAATTGAATCTGGTTCACGTGAAACATAGTTTTTAAAATACTCATCTAGCTTTGATTCAAAAAAAGGTGTTCTAATTAAACGATTATCGTTGAATACAACATTATCCCAAAAATGATTTTTGACATAATAAAAAGGATAGCTTGAATCCGCCTTGCCATTGATGATGGGGATAGCGGGCGGTTCTGGTCTTTGTAATACGTCTAAGAAAAAACGCATCATTGACTTAGGAGCAGTTGTGATAATTTTTTGTCTTTCTTGCTTAAAGCTGGTATCTAATTTCTTTAATGACAATAAATATTGTGCAGAATCAGCTGCTGTTTTAGCGCTAATATAGGATTGCTCTAATTGATTTCTTTGTGTGCCAAGCTGGTTCATGCTTTTGGAGTAAGCACTAAAAATATCGTTGTCAATTGAGCCAATAATTTGATGGTCGACTAAATTTAATGTGTCTGCAATAATTTTAAATTGTTGCCCCTCATCTACCAAAAATTCAAACAGAATACTATAGCTAGGAGATACAATAAAGTAAATGCCTGGCGTCAATTTTTCTTTTCCATTAAAATAACCTACGCTAGCTTCATTCAACAAGGCCGAATCGGCTAACACACGATTTTGTCCATAGTTGGTGCCCAAATACACTTTCGTATTTTTATAAGGCTTAAGGGTTATTTGAATATTATGTCCAACAGGCTTGGTATTGGAAGAGGCTTGATTTTTAACTGTTTGTGCATAGGAGCAAGTTGTTGACAAAAGCATCAAACCAATACTACATAAAGCAATCGTTTTCTGAAACATATAAAAGGGTTAAAGGACAATTTAAGTACATAAAAGTAAAAAATAAATAACATATTTAGGTTTAATTTAAATGGGTGGAATGGTATATTCTAGTAGCTGGATTGTACCTTTGTAGCCGTGAGAAAGTCAAAACCAGCAATCATTTTAGAAAAAGTCCTTATTGAGGATTATGCGGCAGAAGGTAAGTCCTTGGCAAGGGTAGATGGAAAAGTAATTTTTGTTGAAGGTGCCGTGCCAGGAGATGTGGTAGATATTCAGCTACAAAAAAACAAAACGGATTGGGCAGAAGGCTTTGCTAAGAAATTTCATAGCTATTCCGAAAACAGGGTACAACCATTCTGTAGTCATTTTGGGGTATGCGGAGGATGTCAGTGGCAGATGTTGCCGTATGCACAACAGTTGGTCTATAAGCAACAACAAGTAGTAGATAATTTAACAAGGATCGCTAAAATTCCTCTGCCACAAATACCTGCTATTTTGGGAGCGAAGCAAACGGAAGGCTATCGCAATAAAGTAGAATACACATTTGCAACAGAGATCTATATGTCATTTGAAGCATTTAGGGCGATGAAAGCATCTGGCGAAGAGCCAGCTAAAAGCCCCGGTGATGGCGGCTTTCATGCGAGAGGATTTTTCGAAAAAATTGTTCCAATAGATATTTGTTATTTACAAGAAGAGCCTACGAATTTAATGCGTAAAGCTGTGGTACAATTTGCTTTAGACAACAAGATGCCGTTTTATAATATCAAACAACATCAGGGTTGGTTAAGAAATATGTTTGTAAGAAACACCACCAAGGGCGAGTGGATGATTAATTTGATGCTTGGTTATGAGGATGAAGTAAAAAGAAAAGCGCTTTTGGATTTATTGTTAAAGCAATTCCCTCAAATCACGACCCTATTGTATACGATCAATACCAAACGCAATGATAGTATGCAGGACCTGGAGCCGCAAGTGTATTATGGCAATGGGTATATCACTGAAAAATTAGAAAAGTTTGAATTTAAAATAAGTCCTAAATCTTTTTTCCAAACCAATTCAAAACAAGCAGAGGTCTTATATCAAGTAACGCGCGACTTCGCTGAACTTAGTGGTAAGGAGATCGTATATGATTTATATTGCGGCACAGGCAGCATTGGTATTTTTTGTAGCGAGCAGGCTAAAAAAATTATTGGTGTAGAATTTGTAGCAGAAGCGATTGAGGATGCAAAGTTGAATGCTGCTTTGAATGGATTAACAGAGACTGCATTTTTTGCAGGCGACGTGATTAAGGTTTGTGACGATGCATTTTTTGAAACCCATGGCAAGCCGGATGTGATTATCACTGATCCACCAAGAGCCGGTATGCACGAAAAACTAGTGCAGAAATTATTAGAGATGGAGGCACCAACCATTGTATATGTAAGTTGTAATCCAGCCACACAGGCAAGAGACCTAGCATTACTACATGCCAAGTATACTGTGACTAAAATACAGCCTGTAGATATGTTTCCACACACTTTGCATATCGAAAATGTAGTACAATTAAAAAGAACTGATTTATTAAACGCATAATTTATGAGAGAATTTAGGCCCACAAGTTTTAATATTTTACCAACGATCATTAAAAATTTAATTATTATTAATGCTTTAATGTTTTTGGCGCAAAATACATTTGCGGGACCTACTAGTTCATTTTCGGTGGAGGATTATTTTGCACTACACGCATGGCAAAGCAAATTGTTTCAACCATGGCAGATGATCACACATATGTTCTTGCATGGGGACTTTGGACATATACTAGGTAATATGTTTGCTTTATGGATGTTCGGATCTGTTTTAGAAAATGTATGGGGGCCTAAGCGATTTTTATTGTTTTATATTTTATGTGGTGTTGGCGCTTCGGTCTTACACTTACTCATTCTTTCATACGAATTTGTGCCAATGGCTTCGGACCTGATGCGACTAAGTCAAATGAGTGTGTCAGGGTCTGCAGACTTTAACCAGGCTGTTTTAGAATATGCAAAAGCACATCATATTCAGCTAACAAGAATATTAAGTGAGAACAATGTAAGCCTTGCTACACCTGGTATTCGTACCGAGATCATGGAACTACTAACAAATTATTACAACAAGACCCTTAATACGGCTACATTAGGTGCAAGCGGTGCAGTTTTTGGTATTATCATGGCCTTCGTTTATTTATTTCCCAATACCTATATCTATATTTATTTTTTCTTT
>CALPJR020000118.1 GCA_943323935.2 Bifidobacterium breve | reverse complement strand
CCACAAGCGCCCGTAACAGAATGGTTTATTGGTGATGACTTTCACCACAATGGTGCATTTATGTTAGCCGATGGTTTTGCTTTTTATGCAGGATTTGGAAAGCCAAGACCTAAGCCTACTACTGTTGGACCAACAGGATTTAATTTCACTAACCCCGATAACTTCGACTTTTATTTACAAACAGGTGCTATTACCAATTTTACAAAATTGATGGGGGATAGTATCAAATTTTGGAATGATTTAATGGCACATCCTAACTATGATGAATTTTGGCAAGTTAGAAATGCCAGAAAACATGTTGAGGATATCAACCCGAACATTGCTACTTTAATTGTAGGTGGTTTATATGATGCAGAAGATTGTTTTGGTGCATGGAATTTATACAAAGCCATAGAAACAAAAGCAAAGAATAATAATAAAATAGTAATGGGTCCTTGGTACCATGGACAATGGGCAAGTAATGATGGTACGCAATTGGGTAATGTACAATGGGGTAGTAATACCAGCGAGTGGTATGGTCAAAACATTGAACTGCCTTTCTTTAATTTTTATTTGAAAAATAAAGGAAGCATTGAGCAAATTAAAGAAGCCAATATCTTTTTCTCTGGTAGTAATGAATGGAGACAATTACCAAGTTGGCCAGTGGCTGATATGAAAATGCAATCTTATTTATTAAGCAATAATGGAAATTTAAAAGCAGGGAATAAAGCAACTTCTGTATCGGGGTATGAAGAATATATTAGCGACCCAGCTAAACCTGTCCCTTATATTTCTGACAACTATATGATGAAAAGCAAGCCTGCTAGGCATTATAGAGAATACATGGACGATGATCAAAAGTTTACTTCGAGAAGAACGGATGTACTTGTGTATAAAACACCTGTATTAACCGAAGACCTAACATTAGGTGGACCTGTAGTAGCCGACTTAATGGTAGCAATGTCTGGCACTGATGCCGATTTTGTGGTAAAATTAATTGATGTTTATCCTGATAATTTTGAGTACGAAACCAATAAGAAGGATTACTTAATGAGTGGATACCAACAATTGGTAAGAGGTGAGATCATGAGAGGTAAATTCAGAAATAGTTTCGAAAAGCCAGAAGCATTTATGCCAAATAAACCTACACAGGTGAAGTTTACCCTACCTGACATTGCGCATACCTTCAAGAAAGGACATCGCATGATGATTCAAATTCAAAGTAGCTGGTTCCCATTGGTGGATAGAAACCCACAACAGTTCATGAATATTTATGAAGCAAAAGATAGTGACTTTAAAAAAGCGACTATCCGTATTTATCATGATGCCTCTGTGATTCAGTTGCCAGTGTTAAAGAATTAATTGTATAAATATGAAAACTAGCAACTACAAGTATTTTATAAGTCTTGCCTTTGCATTGATTTTAGGTTTTAATTTAAACGCTCAAAATAAATACTATATCACGGCACCTCGTTTATTTGATGGAGAAGTCATGCATAAGGATTGGGCATTAATCATTGAGCATAATAAAATCATAAATATTGGACCCATCCAACAAATTAATGTGCCCGATGGAGCTGTAAAAGTCAATTATCCTAATGCAACCATCATGCCTGGATTAATTGAAGGGCATTCTCATTTAATGTTATACCCTTATAATATTACCGACTGGGATACACAGGTTTTGAAAGAGGCCGACGCTTACAGAACTGTTCGCGCTACAGTGCATGCAAAAAATACTTTATTGGCTGGATTTACAACTGCAAGAGATTTAGGTACAGAGGGTGCAGGTTATGCGGATGTGGCACTCAAAAGAGCGATCAATGAAGGCATTGTAATTGGTCCAAGATTGATGGTTGCAGGAAGAGCTATTGTGTCAACAGGTTCTTATGGTCCTAAAGGGTATGATACCGATCAAGAAATTATGTTAGGTGCTGAACCTGCTGATGGAAATGATTTAATCAGAGTGGTTAGAGATCAAATCGGTAAAGGCGCAGATTTTATCAAAGTATATGCAGATTATCGTTGGGGGCTAAATGGGGATGATCGTCCTTCATTTACACTAGACGAATTGAAACTCATTAATGAAGTTACAAGAAGCAGTGGAAGGGTGATGGTTTGTCATGCAAAATCAAAAGAAGCAATCCGTCGAGCTGTATTGGCAGGTGCAGAAACAATCGAGCACGGAGATTTTATAGACCTAGAAATAGGGAAATTGATGAAAGAGCATAATGTGACTTATATGCCAACCATCGCAGCTGTGGATGTCATCTCACAATATCGTGGTTGGAAAAAAGGAGTGACTGACCCGCCAAGTAATATTATTAATAAAAGAAAAAGTTTTAAGGAAGCAATCGCATCTGGTGTCTCCATTGGAATGGGTGGAGATGTTGGGGTCTTTCCTCATGGAGATAATGCCTTAGAAATGGAACTGATGGTAGAATATGGATTACCTATAATGGATGCCTTAAAAGCAGCTACTAGTGTAAATGCTAGGGCTTTTCATCTGGAAGATAGTTTAGGTAATTTAAAGCCTGGTTATATTGCTGATGTGATCGTGGTGGATGGTGATCCAAGCAAAAACATATCCGACATGAAAAAAGTAAAATTTGTTATGAAGGAAGGGGTGGTGTATTTATCTAAATAATTTAGATTTTAAAAATTCATAATGATGAATTGTGTGGAAGGAAGTAAAGCATGCAAGCTCTCCTAAGGTTACTTTCCCTAAGATAGGGTGAGGTAGTCTATATCGATCTAACGCGTGATCGGAATGATGATTTAATTTATCAATGAAGGCTTCGTTTAATAGTTGATGCTTCTGAATTAGATGATTTTTTGATTCAAATAAGACTGGTTTTGGAATATAGATAGTAGGAGATTTTGCGCCGCCTTCTAAAGCATTTTTGTATAATGTTTTAAGTAGCTCAAAAGACCTTGTTTCATTTTTATTGACACCATACATTAGATGCAACAAGGGTTTAGGCAATGTAAATCCTATATTGACTATTTTGAGTACTTTAATTAAATGGACTAAATCTTGTCCTGCAGACCATTTGTTATTATAGTTCGTTTCAAATGCTGCTTGATCTAGACTAGAAATCAACTCGTTAAATTGATTTACGCCATCATTTAATGATGCTATAATGGTTGTTTTATTACTCATTGTTTTTTCAATTGGTATATAAAAATAATGATTTTATGGAACTAAATAATGCTGTATCTTAGTAATTCTAAGCAGGTATTTAGAAAAAAAAGGAAAAAGTAATTTTTAAAGAATTATACTGCTAAGGCTGACTTAAAAAAAGTAAAATAATAAATAATGATTAGTTGGGACATATTTGGTTATATAGGAACAATAATAATTTTGTATTCATTTGTTGTTGAAAACATTTTCAAGCTACGCTTAATCAATTCAATTGGCTCAGTCTTTTGGATTATCTATGGATTTGGAATTTTAGCTTGGCCAACAGTCATTGTAAATAGCTGTATTTTATTGATACATACTATTTGGTTCATAAAACATAGAAAAGAGTGGCTTCGCTAATCCATGATCATAATTGCAGCTAACTGAGCTATTGAATCCCATAGATTTTGTAATCTTACATTTTCATTTTCGGAATGCTGGTTGTTATCATGATTAACCAGGCATAAATTAATGACTTTTGCATTAAGATGTTTTTCAAAAAGGTACAGTGGTAAACTACCTCCCGATGTAGGTTCTAAAATGAGTTGCTTATTAGTAGCGGATTGCACAGCTTTGATCACTTGCTGTGAAATTGGAAGATCTATTGGCGTTCTTTGTGCATTGTAACCTCCATTGACCATATTAAATTTTACAATTTTTGGATATTGTAATCTTTCTTCATCTGTTGGTGCGCGATCTAGCACTAAGAATCCTTCTTCAATGATATGCTTTCTTAATAAATCAACTTGCTTTAAGTAATCAGTTCCAAGTACCTGACGTAAATCAAGCGTCGCCTTCGATTCAGTCGTAATAACATTGCTTGCATTGTCTTCTACATCTGCGCATCTAATCCCATTGATATTGAGTGAAGGCCATTCAAAAGTTTCAAATAGTGTTTTACCTCCTCCTTCAGGTTTGTTGATACCTAGTTCTTTTTTCATTTGTGCATCTACATTGGGAATTGCACTGAATGCTTGCTTTTCAGATGCTGTAAACGGAATTACATCATCATAGTATCCTTTGATCTTGACCTTGCCATCCTCATCCTTCATACTTGCAAGTAACTTGGACATCATTAAACAAGGATTAGGCGCCCAATTACCATAATGACCACTGTGAAGCGGACGCTTAGGTCCATATACAGTTAGATCCACATTCACAT
>CALPJR020000117.1 GCA_943323935.2 Bifidobacterium breve | reverse complement strand
ATTTTTTGATAGATGGTACACTTGTATGTAGATTTTTATCTTAATTTAGGTAAAATCAATTGTATGAAAAAAATCATAGGTTCTATCACTGGCTTTTTTATCCTAGCCTTATTGAGCTTAAACAGTTTTGCTCAAGATGCATCCGCGTATCAAGTTCCAGCAAAAGAAATTGCGGACTTATTATTAGCAGCGCCCACTCCAACGATTAGTGTGGATGGAAAAGCAAAACACATGCTTGTCATGGAGCGTCCTTCTTATCCTTTAGTAGAGGAATTAGGACAAGCTGAATTTAAAATTGCAGGGCTTCGTTTGAATCCAAATAATTTTTCTCCTACCCGTCAGAATTATATCAAAGGGATGACCATTAAGGCTATTGCGAGTAATAAAGCCTTAGCAATTAAAGGGATGCCAGCAACCATTGCTGCATTGAGCCCTTCATGGAATCCTTCAGAAAATAAAATTGCATTTTACAATGTGTCTGCAAATGCGGTGGATGTATATGTGATTGATATATCAACTTTATCTTGTCAAAAAATTAATAAAACATCCGCTAATTTAATTTTAGGTGCGAGCCTGGTTTGGTTAGACGATGCAACAGTGATGTATAAAGTGAATGTGAATGCAGCAAGCGCTTTAGCTAAAAGACCAATCACGCCTAAAGGACCAACCATTCAAGAGAACTTAGGTAAAGCCGCGCCAAGTGTGACTTATCAAGACTTGATCAAGTCGCCTTATGATGAATATGTGTTTGAATTTTTAGCGAAGAGTCAATTGGTTAAAAATAAAAATGGCGTAGAAACTAAAATAGGTGCACCTGCATTGACCAATAGCTTTAGTATTTCTCCTGATAAAAATTATATCCTTACGCGTACTTTAAATAAGCCTTTCTCTTATTTAGTGACTGCTTATGGTTTTGCGTCTTCGATGCAAGTGCTAGATAAAAATGGTGCATTGGTAAAAACAATTGCGCAACTGCCATCTTCCGAAGGGACTGCAAGTGGTTATGACAATGTGCAAAATGCGCCTCGTGGTTTTGAGTGGAAGGATGATGAGGCCGCTACCATTGTATATGCGATGCCTTTAGATAGTGGCTTGATTAAAAAAGCAGTGCCTTTCCATGATGCCGTGATGGCGATGACTGCGCCTTTTAACGAAGCACCTAAAGAATTATTTAAAACAGCTACCCGTTTTTCAAATATAAGCTGGGGTGATGAAACACTAGCCTTAGTGACCGAAGTTTTGAGAACCAAACAACGTTATAAAGTGAGTGTATACAATCATTCATCAAAAAGCTTAACCACTTTATACGAAAGAAGCTTAACAGATGCTTATACTAATTTGGGTAATCCTGTTACGCATAAAAATAAATACGGGAAAGACGTGATTGCCACTGTGAATAATGGCCGTGGTGTTTTAATGAACAACACGACGGGTTCATCTGATAAAGGGGATCTTCCATATTTATCTATCTACAACTTGGACACCAAAACCAATGAAATTATTTGGCGCAGTAAAGAAGATTGTTTTGAATATGTAGTAGATGTTTTAGATGCTGCTACTTTAAAAATCATCACACGCAGAGAGACCGAAAAAGAAGTGCCTAATTATTATTTGAAATCTTTACAAGCCAATAGCTCTGTTGCCATCACTAGTTTTAGCAATCCTTATGCTAGTATGGAAGGTGTGACCAAAGAAAAAATTAAATATAAAAGAGCCGACGGCGTAGATTTAACGGGTGATTTATATTTACCAAAAGGATACAATAAAGAAAAAGATGGTCCTTTGCCTACTTTGCTTTGGGCTTATCCTAGAGAATTTACAAGCGCTGCCGATGCAAGTCAGATTAGAGGCAACCAACACAAATTTACTTTGTTAAGTTGGGGCTCTCCTGTATTTTATGTAACACAAGGTTATGCAATATTAGACAATGCAGAAATGCCTATTGTAGCGACTTCACCTGATAAAAAACCGAACGATGATTTTGTGAATCAATTAATTTTAAATGCAAGTGCAGCGATTGATAAATTAGTGAGCATGGGTGTGAGTGATCGTAACAAGTTCGCAATTGGTGGACATAGTTATGGTGCATTCATGACTGCAAATGTATTAGCGCATAGCAATCTATTCAAAGCAGGTATTGCACGCAGTGGTGCTTATAACAGAACATTGACCCCTTTTGGATTCCAAAACGAAGACAGAACTTTCTGGCAAGCGCCTCAATTGTATTTAGACATGAGTCCATTTGCACATGCCAATAAAATTAAGACACCTATTTTATTAACGCATGGTGAGATGGATGACAACACAGGAACTTTCCCAATCAATAGTGAGCGTTTATATGCAG
The DNA here is from genome assembly GCA_943323935.2 of Bifidobacterium breve. The sequence continues at coordinate 1,988 of CALPJR020000117.1, read as the reverse complement.
CCATCAAAGGACACGGTGGTACTGTTCGTTTTGTATACCTACCTTATGAAGCACATGGATACAGAGGTAAAGAAAATGTATTGCACTTATTGTATGAGCAAGGTCGCTGGTTGGATAAATACTTAAAAGGAAAATAGTTGAAAAGGAAATAATTAAAAGGGAAATAATTGAACTAGGGTTGTACTAAACCCTTGCGGCTCTGATGATTTTGAATAAAAACGGCTCCTAATCTAGGGGCCGTTTTTATTCATTTAAAATATAATTTATGCGCATAATTTAAAATAATGCGTATATTTGTATATTAAACTCATACTTTATGAAAGCAAGATTAAATATAACAATTGACGAAGCTGTATTACGCAATGTAAAATATCTTGCAGAAGACCAAAATACGAGTGTATCAGAAATTGTTGAAACCTATTTTAAATCTATTGTGAAGCCAAAAAATAAAAAACAATCTTTAACTAGCTTGATTGAATCTCTTCCAAAACCAAAACTTGATAAAAATTTCGATTGGAAAGAAGAATATATGAAAGCAAAAAAAGATAAATATGGCTTATAAAGTATTTTTAGATGTCAATGTACTTTTAGATTTTACACTTAAGCGAGAAAACTATGCTGATTGTAAAAATTTAATTAAAAGTATTGAAGATGGATTTCATAATGGATATATTACAAGTGCAACCTTACATACACTTTCCTACTTTTTAACAAAAGAACTAGGTTTGAAAGTAGCTAAAGAAGTTTTATTAAATCTTTTATCTACATTTTCAATAATTGATGCAAAAAAAGAAACGATAAAGAATGCATTACATGCAAAATTCAATGATATAGAAGATGCATTACAAGTATTTACTGCATTGTCATTTAAAATGGATTTCTTTTTAACAAGTGATAAAAAATTAAAAAAAGAAACTTCCACAACTTTACCTATACTTACAGCTCGTGAATTTGTATTAGAATATCTATAAATTATAATTTATTATACCCTTGCGGCTCTGATGATATCAGCAAAGACGCCTGACGCCGTAACGTCTGCGCCTGCGCCTGCACCTTTAATCACTAAAGGTTGTTCAGGGTATCGTTCAGTATAAAAAAGGACTAAATTATCCTTTCCATATAGATGGTAAAAATCGGAGCTTGGTTTAATATGTTGTAATCCAACTTTGGCAGTGACCTTCCCATTCATTTTCTCGTTTGCATTGCTTTCGAACTTAGCAATGAACTTAAGTTTGCATCCTGCTACTGCAGCCTTGTCGTATAATTGTTTAAAATGCGGTTCTTGTTTTTCAAGCTCGATATAAAAATCTGCAACAGATCCGTTGAAACATGGAGCTGGCAAGAAGGATTCATTTTCAATGGAATCCATTTCGAGTGGATGTCCCGCTTCTCTTGCTAAAATCAATATTTTACGCATCACATCTGTTCCGCCTAAATCCAATCTTGGATCTGGTTCTGTATAACCTTCGTCCTGTGCTTGCTTCACTACTTGTGCAAAGGATTTTCCGTCCTTACCTCCTTCATAATGATTGAACACAAAATTCAATGTGCCAGATAACACTGCTTCTATTTTGTTCACTTGATCACCACTTCGGATTAAATCATTCAAAGTACTTATCACCGGTAAGCTTGCGCCTACATTGGTTTCAAAAAGGAATGCTGCATTGTGCTTGCACGCGAGTGCTTTTAAATTGGCATAATGCGCATAATCCGATGAACATGCAATTTTATTACAAGCCACAACAGATACTGAATGACTTAATAGTTGCGCATAGGTATCGGCGACGGTTGCGTTTGCTGTAATATCTACAAAAATAGAATTACGTAAATTATGATCAAGAATCGCATGTACAAAATCTTGAATGGTACCGGCATGAATAGTATTAGAGGATGCAACGGCTAATTGATCGGTCCAATGACCAACATCAATACCCTCTATGTTGATCAATTGCTTTTTACTATTCGCAATACCTACAATTTTAATTTGT
>CALPJR020000116.1 GCA_943323935.2 Bifidobacterium breve | reverse complement strand
AGGTATTTCTTGAACCTGACCATATTCTGCGATTGATTTCTCTGATAATGGGGTAATTGCATACCAAGTGGCTAAATCATACACATCCATAGGGAATGGAACTGCTCTTTTAATACATTCTAGAAAGGCATTGACCACAAAAAAGTCCATTCCACCATGTCCAGCTCCAGCCGTATCTGATTCAAAACGTTTCCATAATGGGTGATCGTGTTGTTTTAAATAGGCTTCTGGATTTTCCCATTGGTGGGATTTTGGAGAAATGCCTTCTATATAGATATGTCCAGATGCAAATTGACCAGATGAAAAATCCTGCCAAAGGCCTTGCGTACCTTGAACCCTGAACCCAAGATTATAAGGACGGGGCGAATTAGTGTCGTGTGTTAATAATATAGTCTCTCCATTAGCTGTTTGCAGACTTGTCGTTATTATGTCTCCTAATTTAAAATTTAATTTCGCATTAGGGTGATTTTCACCACCTTGTGGATGGTTAACTATATATTTATGTAAACCTCTTGCCTTAGTTGCCACAGAAGATAGTCTTGTTAACTGATTGCCTCTATTGATATCGAGCATCATAGCAACAGGACCTAGTCCATGAGTAGGATATAATTCTCCATTCCTATATAAGGAGTGGTTTGTTCTCCATTTTGCCTCACTATATCCTTTTTCGCCAAATTCCACACCAGAATTATAAGCTGTAATACCATTATTGAACTTTACACCCCTTAAATCATGCTTATATCCACCTTCTAAGTGTAATAATTCGCCAAATAGGCCTTTTCTTACCATATTATAGACCGCCAAAACATCGCGACGATAACATACATTCTCAAGACACATCACCGGTACATTGTACTTTTCACTAGCATTCACCACATCCCAGCATTCCTTTATATTGATAGCACCACAGACTTCTACGCCTGGAATAACACCGTTTTTGATTGCTTCTATGGCTTGTGGGATATGCCATTCCCATGGAGTAGCTATGATAACCGCATCAATATCCGTTCTTTTAAGTAGGTTTTTGTAGTCTTCCTTGCCATTTTTATATTCTATAGCAGCTGTTCTTCCGGCTTTTTTAAGCAGGTTTTGTGCATCAGCTAACATCTTTTCATCTGGATCTGCAAAGGCAACAATTTCAACGTCCTGACGATTTATCAACATATCGATATGATTTTGGCCTCTAAAACCTGTTCCAATAATGGCAATTTTTACGATATCTTTTTTAGCATTGGACTGTGCTTTGATAAACTTTGGACTTAAACTTAAAGCGATAGATGCTAAACCAGCGTCCTGTACAAATTTTCTTCTAGATGAATGTGATGGCATAGTGAGATATGTTTATCCTACAAAATACAACCTATTTTGTATTGAACAAACAGTATATCTATAGATTTAAACCTATATTTATTGCTTATAATTAACATTATGTTAAATAGTATATTGAAGATAATACCCTGTTGATAGTCCTGAACCAGATATCGTTTAGGTTTGATATAACCAGAACTAAGATGCTTTGTTAATCTGATTGGCATAAAAAAAGCCCTCCCGTTTGGGAAGGCTTCAATATAGTATCAGATGATGGGTGAATCCAATATGCTGATTGCTTAAAATCTATTGGTATTTATCATGTAACAAATCATACTTGGTAAACTTAGCGTCTAATTCTTCATATAGCTTTTGATTGGCTCTGTTCTTATCTCTTTTAGCCGCATATAAGGTTGCTAAGAAATCCACAGATCTTGCTGCTACATTCTTCTCTGTTTTAGAAAATGTCGTTTTATCCTTTACAATATTAAATGCATTTTCGATCCACTCAATGGCTTGGTCGACTTTTGCCTTCATTGGTGCATCTAAAGCCAAGTTCAATTTTTTAATTGAATCTTGTTGCGCTTTGAAAGCAGCATCAAATGCTAATTTCTTCTTTGGATCCTTCGGTGCGGCTGGCTTATTGGCATTCAATTGCTGTAAAGCCCTAATATTATTTCCAACTTGGTCATCTAGAACTGTGTATTGGTTGTAATAGCTAATCCCTACGTTAAATGCTGCAGCAAAGTTTGTAGGATTTAATTTATAGGCTCTCATATAAGCATCAGCTGCTTTATCTAAGAAATAATTTGCCTTATCGTCAGACAAGCCATCTACGTTTCTTGAAGCCATAAACATATCACCATACATTTGACATTCTGTTTCATTGATGGTATTGGCTGCTATTTGAGCTTCATATGCTGCAACTTTTTCTTCTGCAGTCAAATTTTTGTCGATATAATCTGCTCTAAATTCAAACCATTTTTCTTCTGGATAATTCTGCTCAGATATCGTATAATATTGATCAAATAAGGCTTTGTCCTTTTTCTCGGCTGCCTTAATCAACACAAATTTATACATGTCCAAAAGGTCAGGCGCTTTCATGTTTGCATTGATCATTCTAGTATAATACTTAATGGTAAGGTCATCATTACCAGCATTTTGATTAGAATATCCTGCATACATTAGTGTAGTCGTATCAAAAGGTTGTTTATTAGTAGACCATCCTTTTGAAAAAATAATATCACTTAAAACCACGCCCCTATCAAAATTTGCAGCAGCTTCTTTCCATTTTTTTTCTCCAAATGCAGCTACACCATCCTTAAAACTTTTGATATACACTTCAAAAAATGGCTCTTGACCACTTTTAATAGCAAAAGTGAATTCTGGATCTGCTTTAATATAGTCTTGTAAACTTGTATATAATTTCTCAGCAGCATCTGGATATTTAGCAGCTGGATCCTTTGATAAACCTGCATAAATTTTTGATTTCCAGTAATACCCTTCTGCAGTCGTTTCTAGACTTGGCTTTTTTGCAACGGCTTTTTCATATTCTGTCTTTGCAACCTCAAAATTATTTAACAATAAACCTGTCTCTACTTTTTTAAAGTCTTGAGCAAATGCAGTTTGCATTAAAGTCATCAAGAACATTGCACCAATCCATTTTTTCATAATGATTATTTTAAAGTACTAAAGTTATAAAATTTATGCTTCTGGCGTATCATCGCCTTCATTGTTTAATGTATCGTTAATAGAGGTATCTGTACCTTCAGTTGAAATATTACTTGCCTCATCTGCGATAATCCCTTCATTACTAACTATTTCTCCTTCCTCTGGAACATCCTGTTCTTCGATCTTAGAAGTCGCTGCAATTTCATCGTTTTCGTCTAAACGAATCAATTTTACACCCTGTGTGGCTCTACCCGCTTCTCTAATATCTGCGATACTTGTTCGAATAGTTACACCAGATTTACAAGTGATGATGAGGTCTTCTTTTTCCAATACATCCATTAAACCCACCAATGATCCTGTTTTTTCTGTCACATTGATGGTTTTAACACCTTTACCACCACGATTCGTGATACGGTAGTCATCAATTGGAGTGCGCTTACCATATCCTTGTTGACTCACCACTAATATTGTTCGGTCTTTGTCTTCTCTGCTTACACAAACTAAACCAACTACTTCGTCTGTTTCATCGTCCACTTCGATACCCGCAACACCAATCGCACCTCTACCAGTTGGTCTTACTTTTTCTTCAGGGAAACGAATTGCACGACCAGACTTCACTGCCATCATCACTTCGTTATTACCATCTGTTAAACGTGCTGCTAATAATTCATCGCCTTCATTGATTGTAATAGCGTTTACGCCATTCACTCTTGGACGACTAAATTCTTCCAAACATGTTTTCTTGATAATCCCTTTCTTAGTACATAAAATGATATAATGGTTATTCACATAATCCTTATCTGCCAAATTACGCACTTCGATTATGGCTTTTACTTTATCGTCTTGTGGAAGTTGAATTAAGTTTTGGATCGCTCTACCCTTACTTGTTTTTTCACCTTCTGGGATTTCATATACACGCATCCAGAAACATCTTCCTTTTTCTGTAAAGAACAACATGGTGTCATGAGTAGATGCAATAAATAAATGCTCTACATAATCTTCTTCTCTTGTCTTAGATCCAATGGCACCGCGGCCTCCACGCTTTTGTTGACGATATTCAGTCGCAGATGTACGTTTGATATAACCTAAATGAGAAATAGTAATTACCACGTCTTCTTCTTCGATTAAATCTTCGATACGCATTTCATCTGCTAAGTATTGAATTTCTGATTTACGCTCATCACCAAACTTTTCTTTTACTTCTAATAATTCAGTTTTGATGAGTTCGAAACGTAAATGTTCACTACCTAATAATTCTTTTAAAGAAGTAATTAATTTCATCAATTGATCAAATTCTTCTTTAATTTTCTCACGCTCCATGCCCGTTAAACGTTGCAATCTTAATTCTAAAATCGCCTTGGCTTGGATGTCTGAAATACCCCATCCT
>CALPJR020000115.1 GCA_943323935.2 Bifidobacterium breve | reverse complement strand
TAAACCAGTATTTTGTGCGGTTGTTTGGGTTGCACTTGCAAGGGCTTGTCTTGCTTCATCTGGCAATAAATCTAAGTCGCCTATAAAGTGAAGTCTAATATTATTTTGATGTAAATCTGGTACTTCTTTACTGATGGTGTCCACAAATAATGACATCAAACCTAGGACTTCGGCCTGTGGTCGATCCCAATTCTCTGTACTAAAAGCATATAAAGTAAGGTACTGGATGCCTATTTCAGTGGCCGCTTCCACCACTTTACGAACACTCATCACACCATGATAATGACCATATAAACGATCCTGCCCCTGCTCCTCAGCCCACCTGCCATTCCCGTCCATAATGATGGCAATATGTTTTGGCAGCCTTTGTACATCCAAATTTTCCATGTTGCAAAAATAAGAAAATCAACAGGTTATTTACGCTTAAATTTGAGTCTGCTAAAGAATCCAGACTTATTTTGGGTGGATTCCTTGTCTTTTTTACGGTCAGATTTTGATCTTTTACCAGGTTTAAACCTCTCTTCTCCATAAATTTTTATCAAATTGTAGGAGATTCCTCCTTTAATAGAGAAAAGCTGATCTTTTCCAGATCGACTCCCCTGGTAATTGTAGGCACTAGTGCCTGTTGCTACTTTTTGAGTTTGTACCAGAAGTTGGTCATCAGAAAAGAAATCCAACTCATCCGATAAAGCAAATCTATACATCGCTTCTGCAAAAATATTCCATCGTCTTGTCAAATTAAATTTAAAACCAATTTGTAAAGGAAAATAAATACTCCCTTTACTAGCACTAAGATTTGGATAAACAACAGAGTCTATTTGTAAAGGGCGAAGTATGGTACTTAAACTATCTATTCCAAAATTTGATGCTTTCGATTCATAAAGATAGCCAGCACCAATCCCCAAATAGGGTGTAAAACGATATCCTTTATTGCCTGGCAGAAATCTTGTAAAATAAAACTCGCCCGTCAAACTGATGTCATGAAAGTTTCGTGAAAAAAAGAAACCTCTATTTTGAGCGTAAATATTTTTTGAAAGGGTATCGTAGTTACCTATTTGAATCTGCTCATAATTCAATCTTAAGCCAGCATAATCATTGTATTGTTTTTTATAATAAGCCCCAAAATTATTATTAAACTTGAAAATGTCTGGAGCGACGTCACCTCTATAACTTGATTGTCCCGCAAATAATCCAATCTCACCTCTATTCTCCAACAATTGAAGATGCTGCGCTTGAGCAAAATGCGTCATGCCAATCAAAAAACAAAAAATACAAAATCGATATAGCATGTTTAATTTCTTTTATCTAATCCCCAAGTCAATTTTGTTCTTAATGTAGATAAGAAACTGTTTTCATTCAATCTAATGAAGTGCACACAAAATGCTTCTTTCTTAACTGCAATTTGAATGCTAATAGGGACAATTTCTTTTCTTGCATCTAATGCACATATTAATTCCTCTGTTCGTCCCTCAATTTCAAATGAAATCACCGAGCTGTCTGGGACGACTACAGAGCGTACGTTTAAGTTATGTGGCGCAACTGGTGTAATCACAAAACTAGATGAGTCAGGGAATAAAATAGGACCATTGCAACTCATATTGTAACCGGTTGAACCAGTAGGTGTAGCAACAATCAGTCCGTCTGCCCAATAGGAATTTAAAAGTTCCCCATTCAAATAAGTATGAATTTTAATCATTGGAGATGTGTCACGCTTATGAATCGCAAATTCATTTAAAGCAAATGGACTACCCTCAAAAATTGGTAGGCTACTATCCATATGCATCAATGATCTTTTATCAATCACATATGAACGATTAACTAAAGCTTCTACCATGATAGAAAGTTCATCTTTAGAAATCGTTGCTAAAAAACCAAGACGACCATAATTAATGCCCAATATTGGAATCAAGGTATCCCCCACTAAAGTAATGGCGTCTAAGACAGTTCCATCACCACCTAAGGAAATTAAACAATCAATATTATTATGTAAATCAGAGGAAGCACCAAATGCAATCAGCGATGCTTTATCTGCACCTGTAACCAAATTGAATTTTTTGATTAAATCTGCATAGATATAAATGGTGATGTCATGCTTTTGCAATTCAGCAATCAAGTCGTTTAAAGACTGTTGCTGATCCAGATCGACACCTCTACTATAAATGGCTACATTCATGAAACAAAGTTAAAAATTAATTCCGCCGTGCAAATATAATCCTTTGTCCCCCAATTGATTGATACTATACTCCACATTTAACACAAAATCATAGATACTAATTAAATCTACTCCTATACCAGCAGTTCTTAACAAACTATTAGCCAATGGATTCGCTTTATTTTTTTCTTGACTATAGACATATCCTAATTGAGTAAATGCTTTAACCCAAAATGTATATTTAACAGATGGGAGGAACTTTTTAGTCAAAGGATTCTCCACTGTATAGGTCCCAATTCTTTGATGGATTGCAGCTTTAAATAAGGTAGCCGCATTGCCATCCACTACATAATAATCTAATCCATTCATTTGCATTAATCCATACCCCATTAATTTGCGATCACTATAATTGGATTGTTGCATCGTCCTTCCAATGGTCAAAGATTCGGCAAAGATGAATCTATTGGGGGCGATAGGATGTGCTACGATCTGTCTAAATTGAATCGCTGATAAATTACTTTCTTTTGAAAATCTTTGAGATAATGCAATTTCAGTACTGGCACCCTTGGTAGGATAGGCATTGTAATCGAACCGAACTTTTGAATAAGACCAACTAAGATCTATATAAGAAAATGATTTTTTATGATTTGGTAAAAAATTGGGGGCGATAGCAAATGCTGAATCAGAAATAGACTCATTGCCAAATCCAACTTGCAAAGCATGTCTTTCAAATAAATTGGGACGATAAGTTAAATTTGCATTCCCTCGATATCCTTCACGAATCACATCTTCTGTTCTCAAAAAAACCTGCTTATTGCCTAGCGTGGCATAATTTACTTCTTTTTGATTGAACTGTGCCCAACCCAAGCCCATGCCATATTTTAATTGCTTATCAATGAATGGTAATTGATATCGAACGATTGCTTGATGCGTATAGCCTGTAATATAGCCTACTGTTAATTTATCATTATTTCCTGTGGCATTGGCTTGTCTAAAATTAACACCATAGTTCACACGATCTAAACTTCTTTTTTGTTCATTCCACCATTGATTAAAATTTCGATCTACCCATCTAAAATAAGGTAAAGGAAAAAAATACCAACGTTCTTTTAATTGAATCTTAATTTTTGCCGATGTACTATCTAGTTGTTCAGATGATACATTGGTCTCTAAAAAAAGTGCCGTATTAAATAATTGTTGCTGTGCAATAAGATTGAGTGAATCGAGCTCATTTTTTGACAATAGGTCTCCGACTTTATAAGGCAATTCTCTTTTGACAATATAATCTCTTGTTTTTTTATTCCCTGTGATTTCTATTGCACCGATCTTAATTTGAGCATAAACTTGAGCGTATCTAATTTGACCAATACATATCAACAGAAGGAACAGGAATTTGAAGCTGGTGGACTTAAACATCTAGGTAATTCATTAAATGATGGTAATGCGCTTCAATATCATTGTGTAAAGGTGTCTTACCAAAATATTGTACTAGTTGATAATCGTAACGTTGGAAAGTTGCAATGATTGCCTGCGCTTCGTCCTTATTGATTTTTAGCGTAATAATCATCGCCCCATTTGTTTCGTCATAATAACTATTCAACTGAACAATTTGTGCATTATTTGATTCCACCAATCTTGACATTTCGGCAAGAGAATATTGGTATGGCGCAACCGAAAGCACAATAATTGCGCCCGGCACATCCACTCCCAAAAATTTAGCCAAAGCATCGTTTAAACTCTTTTGAGGAATCATTCCAATGCATTCCTGTTGTTCATTCATTACAGGCAAAATACTCAACTGGTGTTTTGAAAATAAGTCTAAGGCTGTTAAAAAATGTGCGGTATCTAAAAGCATAATTTTTTTAAACTGATCAGATAAAACCATTAAAGCCAAAGACGGGTCTGTATCCAATAAATCTGCTTTTTGTACTAAACCTAAAAAATAATCATCCTTTACAACTGCTAATTCTTGTACATCAAAATCCTCCATACATTGTAAGGCAAATTGCACTTTATCTTCTAATTGTAGCAGGGGGAATCCTTGCACAGTAATGGTTGCAGCTAGCATAATAATTATTTAGCGTGTGCTTGTAAGAATTTTTCTAAGATCACATTGAATGCAACGGGCACTTCCATCATTGGTGCGTGTCCACATTGATCAATAAAAGCCAATTCGCTATTTGGAATCAATTTATGGAAATCTTCTGCCACAAATGGAGGC
>CALPJR020000114.1 GCA_943323935.2 Bifidobacterium breve | reverse complement strand
TAAATATAAATTTAAATTCTATGTTGTTTTTGTTACAAGTGGCAGATGCTAAAATTTCTTTATTTAGTTTATTAGGAAAAGGCGGATGGATTATGTATCCATTGTATGCTTTATTGGTGATTGCGATTTATGTATTCATAGAAAGATTTTTAGCGATCAAAAAAGCAGGACAGTCAGATCCTCAATTCATGAAAATGATTAAGGATCATATTTTGTCTGGTAATGTTGCTGCGGCAAAGGCACTTGCTAAAAATACTTATAATCCAGTGGCGAATATGATAGAGAAGGGTATTATGCGTATTGGTAAACCAATTGATGCGATCGAAAAAAGCATGGAAAATGTAGGTAAGTTAGAAATGTATTCTATGGAGCGCAATTTAAATATCCTATCATTGGTATCTGGCATCGCACCTATGTTTGGATTCTTAGGAACGATTATTGGAATGGTGCAATTATTTTATGGTATCGCGTCTACTGGTGAATATACTTTAAACACCATTGCTGGTGGTATCTATACTAAAATGATTACCTCTGCAACAGGTTTGATCATTGGATTAATTGCCTATGTTGGACATAATTTTTTATCTACTCAAATAGATAAGACAGCGAATAAGATGGAAAGAGCGAGTGCTGATTTTTTAGATATTTTACAAGAACCAACACAAGCTTAATCTACCTGCTATGAATCTTAGAAATCGTTTAAGACATCATCCAGAAGTGCATACAGGTGCATTGAATGACATCTTATTTATTTTATTATTATTCTTTTTGATTGTATCTACTTTAGCAAATCCAAATGTCATTAAAGTATCAAATCCTAAAGCAGCGAGTGATACCAAGGCCAAACAAACTGTGGTGGTGACCATTGACAAAGACCAAAATTTATATATCGGGTCATCCCCTGTAAGCTTAGATGCTTTGTCTAGTCAGTTACAGATTTTCTTAGCTAAAGAAACGGATAAGCCTTCTGTAGTGATCAATGGAGACAGTGTGGCAAATTTAGGTGTGACAATACAAGTGATGCAAATCATCAAAGCACTTGGAGCAACCCCGGTGGTGGCAGTCAATGCTGCTCAATAATAGTCCATTTATTTTAATAGCATGATTAAAACTTAGTTTACCTAGGCTTCAAACTTGCGCGAATCATCCTGTCTTTTCCAAACAAGTCGGTCCTCAATTCTGCGTGAAAATGCATTTCGTCTAAGAGTTTTATCATGGCATCTCCTTGATCATAATGAATTTCAAAAAACAATTGACCATTTGTACTTAAATGTAATTTAGCAAGTCTTGCGATTGCTTTATAAAATACCAAGGGGTCTTCGTCTGGAACAAATAAAGCAATATTGGGTTCATGATCGGTTACTTGCAATTCCATATTTTTCATTTCCTGCATTGGAATATAGGGCGGGTTGCTTACAATCACATCATATTGATCTGGTAAAAAAGCAGTATTCAAAATATCCAATGCAATCAATTCAATATCTGCTTTAAGCACCGCTGCGTTGTCTGCTGCTATTTTTATTGCACTCGTACTAATGTCTATTGCGGAAACAATTGCTTCGGGTAATGCTTTTTTTAATGCAATGGCAATGCAACCAGAACCTGTGCCTATATCTAATATACGCAAAGCCTTTCCTTTGATGGCTGCATATTCAATGACCCAGTCTACTAATTCTTCGGTTTCTGGACGTGGAATCAATACTTGATCGTTTACAATATAAGGTTCGCCCATAAACCAGGTTTTGCCAGTAATGTATTGTATGGGTCTTCCTGCTAAAAGTGCAGTGGCAGCGGTTTCAAAAGCCAATGCTTGTGCTGCTGATATCAAATCGTCTTTGTGTAATACTTGTTGGACTTGATCCCAGCCTGTGACATGTTCAATTAAAATAGAAAGGATTGGACCAAGTTCAACACTTTCGAATTGACCTGCTAACTGTTTTTTCAAGGCTTGCTTGATATCGTTTAAGCGCATACTGCAATGTTACAAATGATTCATCATTATGAACTAGCTTTGTTTAAATTTAGTCTTATTATTTTTTGAATGGATCCATATTACTATTATACGATCGAACAGCCTTCCATGGCGGAATTTAAAGATAGGGGCAGTAAATTTTTGGCCTTCGCCTATCCCGCTAAAGATATTGATACTTGCAAAAAGCTTTTAGCACAACTCAAAAAAGAACATGGTAAAGCAGTGCATCATTGCTTAGCGTATCGTCTTGGTGTAGATGGATCAACATTTAGGGTGAGTGATGATGGAGAACCTGCTGGGTCTGCCGGTAGGCCAATACTAGGTCAAATAGATAGTAAAGGTCTAACCAATGTGTTTGTAGTGGTGGTACGTTATTTTGGTGGCACTTTATTAGGTATACCTGGCTTGATCAATGCCTATAAAACTGCAACAGCGCTGGCTTTACAACTTTCACCAATTATCAAGAAGCCAATTGAAATCCCCTATGAACTTAATTTTGATTACCATCAAATGAATGAAGTAATGATGTTGGTGAAACAGTACAATTGTTCTGTAGTGGAACAAACTGCACAATTATTTATACAGCTTCATATAGGCATACCTAAAAACAGATTGGATGAAGTGCTTGAAAAGCTTGGAGCATTAAGAGATGTCACCATCAAGACGACACTTAAGTTGGATTAGTTTATTGCTGGTAGCTATAAAATCCTTCACCAGTTTTGATGCCTAATTTACCTTCCTCAACCATCTTCGTTAATAATGCAGCAGGTTTGTATTTGCTATTTTGAAAACCAGCCTCCATGATTTCTAAAATATTCTTACATACATCTAAGCCAATATAATCTGCTAATTGCAAGGGTCCCATTGGATGTGCCATGCCTAATTTCATAATCTGATCTATCGTTGCTGCATCACTGATACCTTCTTCAAAAGCGAGTATCGCTTCGTTGATCATGGGCATTAAAATTCTATTCGCTATGAATCCAGGTGCATCTTTTACAACACAAGGAATTTTCCCAATTTGCGTCGTCAAGGCAACAATGGTTTCTGTTACTTCTGAACTCGTTGCTTTGCCATTGATAATCTCAACCAATTTCATCACCGGTACCGGGTTCATAAAATGCATCCCAATCACATTGCCTGGTTTTTGAGTTGCTTCCCCTAATTGTGTGATAGAAATAGAAGAAGTATTACTTGCTAAAATACAAGTAGGACTAGTGTATTGGTCCATTTCTGCAAAAATTGCGTTTTTGATCTTGCTGTTTTCTGTTGCCGCTTCAATGACTAAGTCACGGTCATGCACGCCCTCTTTAAGATTGGTGAAACAAGTTATTTTTGCAAGTATTAATGCTTTGTCTGCTTCTTGTATGATTGATTTTGCAACTTGACGGTCTAAATTTTTTGCAATTGTTTGTAATGCTTTATCAAGTGCAGTAGACTGTGTATCAATTAAGTTCACATCAAAGCCATTTTGTGCAAACACATGTGCAATACCATTCCCCATTGTTCCTGCTCCAATCACCGCAATCTTTTTCATCTATTTATTTTTTGATTTATAGTCACCACGTTTCCATGAATTAATGAAACTTCTCCATGCACTTGGATTTAAAATATTCATAGGAGGCAATTGTCCTGAATAATAATACCTTGAAGCTTGGTTTTGCAATGCCGCACCCACTGCTTCTTTACCATCTCTTGGCAAACTGGATAAAATAATTCTTTTTTGTGCAGGGCTTGTATTTTTTCTTGCAGTTTCATATAGGTCGTCATCTACTTTAGAGTTGACAAAGTCTCTCTCAAACTGCGCACGAGTAGGTCTTGGTTTTAAAATTGTTGCTGGTAAAAAATTAGTATCGTTGACCATTAATTGAATCACACTATATTCATTGCCCACTAAATTTGCAGGAATGACGATATTTCTATTTTTAAAGCCAACACAACTAAAAGTGATGGTTTCTCCTTTATTGACAGCGATAGAAAAAACACCATCGTTATTGGTGATTGTACCTCTACCTTTTTTATTCACTACAATACTCGCTAAAGGGATTGCCTTTAAACTATCTGCAGTCATCACCACACCATAAAGTTGCACCACAGAGTCTCTATAAATATCCACTGTCTGAGCATTTAACTGTAATGACATCAGTGAAAAAAGGATCAATAAAGGCAGGATCAGTTTCTTTTTCATGTAGCAGCAAATTTACACCTCAATGTTCAGAAATGGAGTACTTTTTTTGTTTCGAAATGGGTAGTTTTTTTAAAATAGACCCTATTTTAAGCCTTTTAAAAGGGCAAAATAAGCGCTATGAACGTTAACTTTGCCGGGATTAAATATTTTAACAAAAACTTTCATAATGACAACGGAGGAAATACTAAAAGCATTGAGTAATGTGCAAGAGCCAGACCT
>CALPJR020000113.1 GCA_943323935.2 Bifidobacterium breve | reverse complement strand
GCAATAAATTATTAAAACTAATAGAAGAACCTCCAGCAGATACGATCTTTTTATTGGTCGCCAATTCCGAGGAACAGATCCTTCCAACCATCCTAAGTCGATGTCAATTTATTCGTGTACCAAGATTAACGAATGCAGACATTGCAGGGGCATTGGTGGAAAGGGCAAAATTAAGTCCAGAAAAGGCACAGCTCATAGCAGCCATGTCGGATGGCAATTATAGAGAAGCGCTTCATTTAATACAACATAGTGATAGCGATTTTTTAGACCAGATTAGGGACTGGCTGAATGCCATCCTTAAAAATGGCCCATTGTCCCAAATGAAATGGGTAGACGAGGTCAGCAAATTGGGCAGGGAGCAACAAAAACAATTCCTAAAATACTTTAACCACCTGCTTGAGCAGAGCATTCGGATCAAGGTATTGGGTGCAGACCTGCCTTTAGACCCAGATTTAAAGGATTTTGCAATCAGGATCAATAAAATCGCTGGGGTCGGTCAACTAGAGGCCATTATACAAGAATTGGACAAAGCGGTCTATTATATAGAGCGAAATGCCAATGCCAAGATGTTATTTATGGCAATGGGCATCAAGTTCTATCATATCATTCGGAACAAAACCTTAATTTTGACATAGACCCCAATCGAGTGAACAGGGATATGGAGCAACGCGGGGTCGGGTATTTCAATTTATAACAGTTAGAACTTAGAATATATGGGATGTGGATCATGCGGCACGGGTACGCCCAATGGCTGCAAAAGTAATGGAGGCTGTAGTACTGGTGGATGTAATAGATTAAATGTACATGACTGGTTACGTGACTTACCTGTAGACGATGCAGAAAGTCAATGTAGGGTGGTAGAAGTAAGCTTTAAACAAGGAAGCCGAAAAGATTTTTTTAGAAACCCTACTTTCCAAATTTTTGAAAAAGGAGATTATGTAACAGTGGAAGGCGTGAACGGCTTCGACGTTGGAGAAGTTTCTTTGACTGGAGAATTGGTTCGTTTGCAATTGAAAAAAAGTGGCACGGAAGAGTTTCATCCAGACATCAAAAAAATCCTCAGAGCAAGCACCGATAAAGATATCGAGACCTTTAAAATAAGTAAAAGTAGAGAATCAGACATGTTGGCTAAAAGTAGGGCACATGCAAGAGACTTGAAATTACAGATGAAATTAAGTGAGATTGAATTGCAGGCAGATGGCAAAAAAGGCACTTTCTTCTATACAGCCGATGATCGTATTGACTTTAGAGAACTCATCCGCATTTTTGCAGGAGAGTTCAAAGTAAAAGTTGAAATGCGTCAAATTGGTATTCGTCAGGAAGCGGCAAAAGTAGGTGGTATTGGAAGCTGTGGTCGCGAACTTTGTTGTAGTACTTGGTTACATGATTTCAAAAGTGTCAACACCACTGCTGCACGTTATCAAAATTTATCCATCAACCAAACAAAATTAAGTGGCCAATGCGGTCGTTTAAAATGTTGCTTGAATTTTGAATTAGATACTTATTTAGATGCATTACAAGCATTCCCTGATTACGCAGATAATTTGCAGACAGCAATGGGTACTGCTTTTTTAATCAAGAAAGATATTTTTAAAAATTTAATGTGGTATACCCTTCCTAACAATACCAAACATTATCCGCTTACAATAGAACGTGTAAAAGAAATTAAAAGACTGAATCAACAGGGTGTTGCTGTAGAAGAATTAGAAGCGGTAGAAATCACTAGTAAAAACAAAGAAGTAGAACCAGAATTTGTAGAACTAGTAGGTCAGATAAGTTTACGTTCATTAGAAAAAAACGATCGACGCAGAAGAGATCAAGAAAGAAATTATAGAGCACCTCAGGGACAGAATCCAAATGGACCTCGTCCAAATAATGGACCTAGACCACAAGGACAAGGACCAAACAGACCACAGGGATCAAATCCAAATGGACCTCGTCCAAACCAAAACGGACCAAATGGACCTCGACCAAATAACGGTCCACGTCCACAAGGACCAAACGGACCTCGTCCAAATAATGGACCTAGACCACAAGGACCAAACGGACCTCGTCCAAATAATGATGCACGACCTCAGGGACCTAGTCAAAATGGACCTAGGCCAGAAGACGGTAACAACGCATAAAAAAACGCATAAAAAAAAGACCTCGAAATATCGAGGTCTTTTTTTAACTATCAGCTTTAATAGCAATTTATTTTTTTGTTGGCTTTTTTAATTTCACCAAGACAATGCCATGTTTGTATTTTGCACCAAATTTTGTAATAGCGTCAGGGCCTTTGTATACATCCATAGATGCAATGAGTGCCGTGTTGATTTTAACCACTTTAGCATAAGGTGTTTCAACGCCATCCACTAAATAAATCGGCATTACAGGATCTGATTTTCCAGTAGGTGCAGTGCTAGGTTTTTGTGCTGCCACAACAAATGTGAACATACTCAATAAAATTACAGTAGCTATTTTTTTCATCATATTCAATTTTAAAATTAGTGATATAATTTTTCAAGTTCTTGATTGGTGAATTCCATTAAATTTTTAACATAGGCTGGTGAGAAATTAAATTCCAAGCCAGCAGTTTGATACAATTCAGGTAAGGTTTTTGTACCCCCTAAAGCTAAAGCATTCATGTAATTTTCTAATGCTTCTTTAGGATTTTTTTGGTACTGCATCCACATGCCTATTGCGCCCAACTGTGCAATCCCATATTCGATATAATAAAATGGCACTTCAAATAAATGTAGTTGTCTTTGCCATCCTATTGCCCTAAATTCCTTTAAACCAGACTGGTTCAATGTCTTAGACGAAAATTCTTTTACAATATTTTGCCATTCATTGGTTCTTTGCTCAATGGTATGTGCTGGATTTGTATATACCCAATGTTGAAATTTATCAATGATGGCAATCCATGGGAAAATAGTAATCGTTCTTTCTAGTTGATGCTCTATGGCTCTGTTTAAATCTGATTCCTTTTCAAAAAACGGTTGCCAATGTTGCATGCTAAATAATTCCATGGCCATACTTGCCACTTCTGCAATTTCCATTGGATATTCTTTGAATGCGCTCAAAGACAAAGGATGCGCTAAAAAAGAATGCACTGCGTGTCCACCCTCATGTACCATGGTGGTTACATCGCTCATCTGTCCAGCAGCATTCATAAAAATAAATGGTGCGCCTGATTCTGCTAAAGGACAATTGTATCCTCCTGGTGCTTTGCCTTTTCTACTTTCAAGGTCAAAATGTTTAAGCTCATTCATTTTTCTTAAACAATCTGCAAAGAAAGGATTCAACTGTTCAAAGCAGGCCACAGATTTTTCATATAAATCTTTCCCGTCTGTAAATGGACGCAAAGGCTTGGTGCCAGCAGGTTCTGCTTCTAAATCCCAAGGCTTTAATGCATCTACGCCTAGTTTTTCTTTTTTGCGTGTATAAATTTTTTCGATCAAAGGCATGACATGCAGTTTAACTGCTTCATGAAATTGAAAACAATCTTCCTTGCTGTAATCAAAACGTCCAAGTTCGGCGAATTTATAATCACGGTAATTTTCAAATCCAGCATTTAAAGCCACCTGGTGTCTTTTTTCCACTAAGCTTGTAAACAAGTCATGCATCGCTTCTTGGTCTTGCAATCTTCTTGTTTGAATTTTTCGATAGACCTCTTCTCTAAATGCACGGTCTTCGTTTTCTAAAAATTGAGCGGCTTGTTGTAAAGTATATTCTTTACCGCCCACTTCGATGGTCATCTTGCCTGCAATGACGCCATATTGTTGTTGTAAAACACTTAACTCAGCTTGAATAGGAATGTTCTCGGTCCTAAATAATTCAATGCTTTTTTTCACTGATCTTAAATAAGTATGGTATTTCGCTTGATCTAACCCTGCAGTGTAAGGAGATTGAATCAATTTCTTATTCAATGCGTCTGCATAAGGTTGCATCTTGGGTTGAATTTCCATACAGAAAAAAGTAAACGCATCTTCTAAACTTTTATCTGTAGTATCGCAGGTCATTTTGATTTGTCTCCAACAAGCATCTTCACTAATACATGCTTCCAATTCACTCAAATCTGTCAACCATGCCTCTAGTTCTTGTACAGAAAGGATCGGTCGGTCATTTAATTCTTTAAAAAAAGGCTCCAAACAAGCCCAATCCGTTAGCACGAAGTCGGTTGGAAGGTATTTATGGCTTAATTTTTGGATGTCCGCTGTTCTCTGCATAAGGTTCGTTATTAAGACGCAAATTTACTACTTTTACACACTTTAAAATAGTTAATTAAGTGTCCGAAACAATTCATTTACTGCCAGATCATATTGCCAATCAAATTGCGGCAGGCGAAGTCATACAAAGACCCGCCAGTGCTGTCAAAGAATTATTGGAAAATGCAGT
>CALPJR020000112.1 GCA_943323935.2 Bifidobacterium breve | reverse complement strand
TCCATTACTCAAGGCAAGTAAATAGTTAGATCTAGTATTGCTTAGTGAAGTGTTTACTTAAATAGCTCCTTGGTCTTTCCATTGCCATAAATACAAACAGGCATAACTGCTGTAGGGTGTATACTTTTTTGAAATAGTCAACATCTTGGTATGCAATTCCTTTTTGGAGGTGTATTTAATTTTGTACAAACGAATCATGGATTGTTGTATACCTAAATCATCCACTGCAAAGACATCTTCTTGACCCAGACTAAATAACATCAACATTTGGACGGTCCATTTACCTACGCCTTTAATTTGCGTTAACAAATCTATAATGGCGTCTGGCTCCATGGCATACAATTGCTTATCGGTGATTTGATTTGCAATAAAAAATTCAGCTACATTTTGGATATAATGCACTTTAGATTGACTCAATCCAATGGATCTAAGATTCGTACATTTTAATACCTGCTCACAACTAGGCTCTTTGCCATCGAATAAAGCTAAAAAACGATTAAAAATAATCGCAGCCACTTTTGTACTCAATTGCTGACTAATGATACTAGCCATTAAACGAACAGGGGTATTTTTCCTTTTCTTGATGGTATGATTCGCATGGGCTAATAAAGGGGCAAGTTTTTTATCTTTATTTAGGTGTAGTTGGTACTCCATTGGTGCAAATTAAGCTGAAATACTTATTTTGAGTTAAGTTTAATCCAACAAAACCTAAAAATCATGCTAAAGAAAATCCTCTTTTTGTTACTTGTATGCATTGCACAAAATGCAATTGCACAGTCTAAAGACGAAAAAGTAATATCAAAAGACAAAGAAGCAATATTAAAGTTATTATCGGCACAAGTAGAATTTTGGAATAAAGGGGATGTCAACCAATTCATGCATGGCTATTGGGAAAACGATAGCTTAATGTTTGTAGGGAAAAATGGCGTGACTTATGGATACAATAAAACCCTGGCTAACTATAAAAAAAATTATCCAGACAAAGCAAATATGGGTGAACTAAAATTCACACTACTTTCCGTAGATCCTCTGAACAAAGATTATTATAGCGTTATTGGAAAATGGGAGCTCACCAGATCAGTCGGTAATGTGGGTGGACATTATACCTTGTTATTTAAAAAAATAAATGGACAATGGAAGATCATTTTAGACCACAGTAGCTAAGTATTAGTTAGTGGGAAAAATCAATCGGGTCTTTCCATGTTTTATAAAGTAAAAAGAAATATCCTGCCGTACTAAGTATTAAAAAAACATAATACAGGTAATTAAACCATTGCCAGTTTGCTTCCACAAATGCATAGCCTAGCATGATACCCAATGTGGAATTGAGCCCCATCCAAACCAGCGTAAAACCAATGGTTCTGGATATTCTATTTAAAAATGCCATTACTTCTGGATCCATTAGTCTAAGCTTTGTTTATTTGCTGCAGCTTCTTTTAATAAGCGATCAAATTGTGCAGGGGTTAAATCATTGAAGAAATAATAGACAGGATCTACTTTAGCACCTCGCTTAATCACTTCATAATGCAAATGCGGTCCTGTACTCTTACCTGTACTTCCAATATAACCAATCACTTCTCCCCTTTTAACAGACTGCCCCACTCTTGCTTTCACCCTAACCATATGTGCATATAAAGTTTGAAACCCATAGCCGTGATTGATGACTACTTTATTGCCATAGCCGTCTGTATTAAATCCAGCAACTTGTACCACACCATCTGATGTGGCATAAATTGGTGTACCCGTTGGGGCAGAGAAATCTAATCCAGGATGTAATCTAAAGTCTTTATATAAAGGATCTATTCGATAACCAAATCCTGATGCAACACGTTTCATGTTTTTATTACTGATTGGTTGAATGGCAGGAATGGCTCTTAATAATTTTTCTTTATTCTTAACCATCGCAGTAATTTCAGTAAATGATTGGTCTTGAAAAGACATCCTTAAACTTAAATTATTCAATTGATTGCGCATGTTCTCAATCAGGGCTGTATTGGATAAACTTTGGATGAGTCGAATCTCATTTTTAGCCAACATGTCTTTCACCCTTGCACTATCCGGAATAGGCGTCGCTTCAAAAATGGAACGATATACTTCATTGTCTCTTTGTTCTAATTCCACCATTTGCAACTCCAATTGCTTCATACGTTCTTGCAAAACGGCATAGCTCTCTTTGTAGGCAGTATTTTGTTGTCTTAATAACCTTTCTTTTGGAGAGTCGATGAACTTAAATAAAATAGCCACAAAAAGGACGCCCACTGCAAGAGATGCAATGACAAAGCCGATGGTTTGCAAAAGCCTTACTTTAAGGGGTACTTCGATTTTTTCGAATCTTAAAGTATGGGTGTTAAAGAAATATTTTATTTTCTTCATGAAGCTTGATTATTTGCCTTCTAAAGTCACAAAAAAAGCCTCAAATGCTTACCTTTGGAGACGATTAGAAACGCTACAAAGATAGCTTTTTAATTTAGCTCAAAGCTTAAAAAAACGACCCATGATGAAGAGTTCAGAAATAAGACAACAGTTTTTAGATTTTTTCGAATCCAAAGGACATGTCATTGTTCCGTCGGCCCCTATTGTTGTAAAAAATGACCCAACATTATTGTTTACCAATTCGGGCATGAACCAATTCAAGGATTATTTTTTAGGCAATTTACAACCTAAGCATTCTAAAATTGCGGATACACAAAAATGTTTAAGGGTGAGTGGCAAACACAATGATTTAGAGGAAGTGGGTGTTGATACCTACCACCATACTATGTTTGAAATGTTGGGTAACTGGAGTTTTGGTGATTATTTTAAAGCAGAAGCCATTGCATGGAGCTGGGAATTATTGACTAAGGTATATCAATTAGACCCGAATAGATTGTATGTCAGTGTATTCGAAGGAGACGCATCAGAAAATTTACCTCCTTCAACCGTTGCTTTAGAAGAATGGAAGAAATGGGTTACAGAGGACAAGATTATATACGGGAATAAAAAAGATAATTTCTGGGAAATGGGTGATACAGGACCTTGTGGCCCATGTAGTGAAATCCATATAGACATGCGCTCTGATGCAGAGATTGCATTGGTTCCTGGACGTGAATTGGTCAATAAAGACCATCCTCAAGTCATAGAAATATGGAACAATGTGTTTATGCAGTACAATCGTAAAAAAGATGGTAGCCTAGAACCCTTGCCCAATAAGCATGTAGACACTGGAATGGGTTTTGAAAGATTGGTTCGTGCAATTCAAAATAAAAAAAGTAATTACGATACGGATGTCTTTACAGGAACAATTGATGCTGTTGCTGCCATCACAGGTAAGGTCTATGATTTTGGCGATAGCAAGGAAGCGGTTGCATTTCGTGTATTAGCAGATCATATCCGTGCCATTGCATTTGCAATTGCGGATGGTCAATTACCTTCTAATACAGGTGCAGGTTATGTGATTCGAAGAATATTAAGAAGGGCTGTGCGTTATTATTATTCCTATTTGGATTATAAGCGTCCATTGTTGTTTCAATTAATGCCTTTGTTAGCAAAACAATTTGAGCATGTGTTCCCAGAATTAAATCAACAATTAGATTTTGTAACCAAAGTAATCAAAGAGGAAGAAGAAGGCTTTTTAAGAACCTTAGAAAAAGGATTGAAGCGCATGGATGATATCATTCATACGCAAGCTAAAAATAGTTTCGTAGAAGGTCAACTGGTTTTTGAATTGTTTGACACTTTCGGATTCCCTGTTGACTTAACTAGATTGATTGCAAGTGAAAATGAACTTTCAATTGACGAAGCTGGTTTTGAACAAGAGATGCAACAACAAAAAGACAGAAGTAGAGCTGCTACAGCCATTGATACAGGCGACTGGATGCAAGTGGGCGAAGACGCTGTCACTTCATTTATTGGTTACACCAATACAGAAGCAACTACACCAATTGTTAAGTATAGAAGTGTAAAAGCAAAAGGTAAGGAAGCATACCAATGGGTATTAGCAACCACGCCATTTTATGCCGAAAGTGGAGGTCAGGTGGGTGACAAGGGTCAACTTATATTTGAAGATGGCACTGTGCTTGCTGTAACGGATACTAAAAAAGAAAATAATTTATTCATTCATTTTACAGACAGCTTGCCAAGTAATATAGGTAGTACTGTAAAAGCAACAGTAGATGCCATTTTAAGAGCACATACTACTCAACACCATTCTGCTACACACTTATTACATGCTGCATTAAGAACCGTATTGGGAAAGCATGTTGCACAAAAAGGAAGTTTGGTCCATGCGGAACAATTGCGTTTTGACTTTTCTCATTTTGCAAAGATGACCAATGAGGAAATTGATGCAGTAACAAAATTGGTGAATGAAAAAGTCAAAGAAAATATACCTGTAGTCATTAAAGAAATG
>CALPJR020000111.1 GCA_943323935.2 Bifidobacterium breve | reverse complement strand
CCAAATGATTGAATGAGTCCAACTTTTGGTGTTGCTGCATGGTAACGATTGTATACCACCACTTTCAAAATATCTTTTTCGGTATCTGCAACAATCTTGTTGTCTATGATACTTGGTTTAGTCCAAACTAAATTGGTAATCAATTGTCCGTCAATAGCATGTATCACAGGCACCAAGCCATCTTTGGATGGATATGCTGCAACAAGTAATTGAAGGTCTGATAAAGTTATTGGATGCGCATTGAATTGATTGATGCTTGTTGCTTGAACAGGTTCGATCAAAGAATGCCCATCTTTTGCCACCAATTGTCCATCAATATAAGTTTCCAGGACTTTAAAATTTGTAAGATCTTCTACCAAAATCAAGTTTGCGGGATCATGCACCCTTGCGAATCCAGTTGGTAATTGATAATGTAATACTGGATTGATACAAGCTGTTCTTAACACATTGAATACATTGATTCCTTTAGCGACTGCTCTTGCACATAATTGATTGATATGGCCTTCTAATAAACTATCCGGATGTTTGTCGTCGCTACATAACATGATTTTTTTAGGATGGTCATCGATCAACTCATGCAATGCTTCAAAATTTTTAGCGGCGCTTCCTTCACGAATCAAAATATGCATCCCAAAACTTAATTTATCCACCGCTTCTTCCATCGTGAAACATTCGTGGTCGGTGCTAATGCCTGCCTCTATATATTGTTTTGCTTGTTCGCCCATTAGTCCAGGTGCATGCCCGTCAACAGGTTTGCCAATGGCATGAGCAGCTTTTATTTTTGCCATGACTTCTGCATCCTGATGCAAGACGCCTGGAAAGTTCATCATCTCACTTAAATAATATATGTCTGGAGAAGCCAAGAGTTTTGCAGTAGCAACACTATCAATCGCTGCGCCTGCAGTTTCAAATGCGGTTGCAGGTACGCAACTTGGTGCGCCAAAGAAAAAATGAAATGGTACTTTTTTACCATTGTCAATCATGTATTGCACGCCCTCTAATCCGCACACATTCGCAATCTCATGCGGATCACTGATGGTGCCAATAGTACCATGCACCACGGCCAGTCTAGCAAAAGAGCTTGGCACTAGCATACTACTTTCAATATGTACATGGCTATCTATAAAACCTGGCAAGATAAATTGATCTGGCGCTTCATCGCATTCAGTGATGGATACAATCATGCCTTCTTGAATCAATACGGTTGCTGGATAAATACGTTTATTTAGAATATCAACGTATTGCCCATGAATGGTATTTGTCTGCATTTTATTGCTTAGTGTGGTGAATTAAAACCAATAACTGAGCTTAAAGATAAGCGCTCTATTCTTACTTTTAAATAAAGGATCTGTATAATAATTATCGGTATACACTAAAAAGAAGTCACTCATTGGTTTATAGCGGTATTGCAATCTGCTATTGATATTGAAATTATTGCTCTGTGTATTGTATTGAATAAAAGTGGTCCAAAATAACTTAGTATTGAAATTGTATTCTATCCTAGGAGCAATTAATACAAGTTTTGTACTTCCATAATCCCCTGGCAATTGAATTTGATTCAATTGCGCATTTAGACGTAGGTTAAGGTGGGGTTGACTTCTCCAGTTGATGCCAGCGGCTAGACTTTGAACAGTCCCATTGTAAAATTGTCCAAATGAAACTTCAGACATCCATCCAAATAATTTCCTTGTATCAGAACCGTATCCAATGCCAAATTTTGCATATTGATATTGTTTTGCCGGCAGTGGTATCCCATCTGTAAAACTAGTTGCAAAAAGCAAGTTAGTAATATTATTACTTAAAGCTATTTTTAAACTAGATGCATTTTTAAAATCTGTTTTGATATTGAGTGTACTTTCCCATTCGTTAAAACTATTGTCTGGGTTAAAAATAACAGAATTCTGAGCAGAAGCCTCAATCCTGCCAATCTTGCCCTTTGTTGGTAAAACATTGTATGAAAGCTCTGTAAAAATATGTTTATATCCGACTCTAATTGCGGTATCTCGAAGGGCATCATAGTTTTCTATTCTTTGAACAAATCCCATGTCCGTATAATAATTTTTGCCCACGTTCGCTAAGTCAATTACAAATCCAAATTTTCGAGAATCATAATTTGCACCAATTTCGTAGTAATTATTTAATTCGTTAATTGTGGGCTTCATGGATAGATTATAATTGGCCCAATATCCTAAACTACCAGAAGGATTAGAGTAATTAAAACTCACGCCTGCATTCCTCCCATATTTATCTAGTGGATTCTTTTTCTCCTCTTCTACCGAAATGAAATTTTCACGATTTAAAAAATAACCCTTGATCATGGATCTTTTTAAAACTCTTTTTTGCAAAGTAAATGCCGAAAAATTTTCAGGTGCATAATCCCCTTGTCTACCTGTTTGCATATTCATGGCACCTATTCTTACATCAGGCGATAAATTACCAGAAAGTCTTGCGCCAAATAGAATAGGAATTTTATTTCCATTTTTATCTAAGCCAATGGTTCTTGAATAGAAAGGTCGAATAGGAGGGATACCAAATCCAGCAAATAAATCTGCATTTTCTAAAAAGAATGCCCTTCTCTCTGGTAAGAAAATACTAAACCTGGTTAGATTGGTCACTTGGTTATCTACTTCTACCTGAGAGAAGTCGGGGTTCACTGTTAAGTCTAGGTTCAATGCAGAATTCAAAGCAATTTTTGCGTCAAATCCTGCGTTGCCTGTGGTGTTTGTTTGATCTAGTTGTTTATCATCAGAAACCCCACCAGTCAGGTAGGGTAATAAGATGACATTGTTTGAACTTACAGGAGGCTTTTCTTCCCACTGCATTAGTCCTGTCAATCCAAGATCGTAAGATTTAAAATTAGTAGCTACTTTAGTCCAGGTACTATATTCAAAATTCTTTGCATCAATACGTACAAAGTTGACGCCCCAATTTTTATTTTCAGGGTTGTAACGAATAGACTTAAGTGGAATCGCAATCTCAGCAATCCAATAATTCCCATAGTCCTTGGTCATTGAAAACCATTTAGTATCCCAGCTATAACTGATTCCTCCGTCACTACTTCCTGTCAACTGATCTTCTGATTGCACATTTAAGGTGCTCAGTACAAAATAAAAACCATTGGTTTGTTGATTAGTAGGATCCAAAATAATACCTACACCATCCATACCGTCATGTCCTACATCTCTTTTTAAGCTCCTTGTAATTGCAGTCCCGCTATCATACACTTTAAATCCGAAGTAAATATTTTTGTCGTCGTATAAAAACTTGACTTCTGTTTGTTTTTTGGCAGCACCTATATCAGTTGGAAATTTCTTTTTAAAATCAGTGACTGCAGTGACGGTATTCCAAGCTTCCTCGTCCATGACCCCATCTAATTTGATGGCCATTTTCGCTGGCTTAATCGTCAATTTAAAATCTTTCTGATTAGGAGCCGTATTTTGCCCTATTGCAGATTGAAAAAGTAGCAAAAATGCAAGGATAGTGTAAAATTGGACAGGTCTTTTCATCAATATTTTTTGGACTGTCAAAGATGCAAATATTAAATGAAAAAGAGGGATATTATGTTATAAACGGGATATTATGTGTTTTAATAAAAACTTGCTTAGTCTTTATCAAGTATATCTGGTCGTCTTTCCTTGGTTCTAATCATCGCCTGTTCAGTTCTCCATTGATCCACTTTTTTTGGGTCACCTTGCAGCAATACTTCAGGGACAGTTAATCCACGGAAATCTGCGGGTCTAGAAAACACGGGGGGTGCCAATAAATTATCCTGAAAAGAATCGGTCAACGCAGAGGTTTCGTCATTTAATACACCTGGAATCAATCTCCCCACTGCATCTACAATGACTGCTGCAGCCAATTCTCCTCCACTCAAAACATAGTCTCCAATAGAAATTTCTTGTGTCACATAGAGGTCTCGAATTCTTTGATCAATGCCTTTGTAGTGACCGCAAATGATTAGAATTCTATTTTTTAAGGATAAAGTGTTAGCGTCTTTTTGGTCGAATCTTTTGCCATCGGGTGTAACAAAAATGATTTCATCAAATGCGCCACCTTCTTTTTGTAAATCATCAATGGCATTGGCCAAGGGTTCACACATAATCACCATGCCTGCACCGCCACCATATTGGTAGTCATCCACCTGTCCATGTTTGTTAATGGCCCAGTTTCTTAATTGATGTAATTTGATATCAAGATGCCCGCGCTCTTGTGCACGCTTCATAATGCTATGTGCAAAAGGGCTTTCAAGAAGTTCCGGAAGGACTGTTAGAATTTCAATGGTCATGCTACAAAGATAATTGAGATTAGTCCAAAAAATCGCCTAAATCTCGACGGTTCTTTTTGGTTGGTCGCCCAATCTTACTCAAGCGCTTTCCAGTTTGAAATGTAGCTGCAACCTGCCTCACGCGT
>CALPJR020000110.1 GCA_943323935.2 Bifidobacterium breve | reverse complement strand
TTTAACATCATTTGTTCGTTCTTGATGTAGCCTCCTTTTTTTAATTCTTGTTTCATAGAAAATGGTAGTAGGTTAGTATTTGTAGTTAGTAGTTCTAGATGTTTTACAACGACTTCGTCGTCTATGCAATAAATAAAGCAGTCTTTTTCTGTTTGATTTTCAATGATTCTAAACTTGCTTTTGATATAATATTCAAATTGATAATTGTACCTGTCTAAATGGTCTTCCGTAATGTTTAATAGAATAGCAATATCTGGTCTAAAGGTTTTTATATCATCTAATTGAAATGAGCTTACTTCAATGACATATAATTTTTTTGGATCTACCGCAATTTGTCTTGCAAAAGAGAATCCTATATTGCCCACAATCGCTACATCTTCCTCTGCTACTTTGCAGATATGGTATAATAAGGACGTTGTTGTTGTCTTCCCATTACTTCCTGTAATTGCAACAATCTTACTTGCGCCTTTATATCTAAAGCCAAATTCAATTTCACTGATCACCGGTATACCCTTTGCACGTATTTGCTTCACCAATTCATTCTTCTCTGGTATGCCTGGGCTTTTCATGACTTCATCTGCTGCCAATATTCTTTCGACATCGTGGGTGCCAGATTCAAATGGGATATGATTCGCTTCTAGTTCTGATTGATAAATTGGCTTAATAGCACTTGCATCAGACACAAATACATTGTACCCTTTTTGCTTTGCTAATAAGGCAGTGCCTACACCGCTTTCTCCTGCACCTAATATGACAATCTTTCTAGACAATTTATCTTGTTTTTAAGGTTAGGATAGAAGTGATGACTAATAAAATGGTAATGATCCAAAAGCGAACAGCAATTTTACTTTCATGAAATCCTTTCTTTTGATAGTGATGATGCAAAGGACTCATTAAAAACACACGACGTCCTTCTCCATATTTTTTCTTAGTGTACTTAAAGTAACCCACTTGAATGATCACACTTAAGTTTTCTATTAAAAACACACCACAAAAAATTGGAATCAATAATTCTTTACGAACAATAATAGCTAGTGAAGCAATGATACCTCCTAAAGCCAAACTTCCTGTATCACCCATGAATACCTGAGCGGGATAAGCATTGTACCATAAAAATCCAATACATGCCCCTACAAAAGCACCAACAAATATGGACAACTCACCCAAATTAGGAATGTACATGACGTTCAAGTAATCCGCAAAAACATAGTTACCACTTACATAAACAAAGACGCCCAAAGCTGCTCCTACAATAGCGCTCACGCCAGCAGCTAAGCCATCTAATCCGTCTGTAATATTTGCGCCATTGGATACTGCTGTGATGATAAATGTGACTACTAAAATATAAACGATCCAAGTATATTTTTCTGCTCCTGGACCCATCCAGCTTATTAATTTACTATAATTAAATTCATGATTTTTAACAAATGGAATAGTTGTGATAGGTGTCTTTACTTTTACAAAACGACGCTCTTCTCCATTGATCATTCTAACAACCACATCGGCACCTTTTGCAATTTTTTCTCCCTTTGCTAAACTTGCTGATACATTGGTCGAAATAATTTCACGCTCCACTGTAACTGAATTGCTAAAATACAATGTCACTCCTATGATAATGCCTAATCCAACTTGACCTATAACTTTAGAAATTCCAGCCAATCCATCACTGTTCTTCTTTTTATAAGACTCTCCCTTTTCTTGCGCGTCTTTTCTTGCACGAATTTTAAAGTAATCATCTAAGAACCCAATCAAACCAAGCCATACTGTACATAGTATCATCAATCGGATATACACTTTATCCAAATTGGCAAATAATAAAGTGGGTATCAATACACTCATTAATATGATAATGCCACCCATGGTTGGGGTTCCCTTTTTTTGCTGCTCTCCTGCCAATCCAAGTTCTCTTACGCTTTCGCCAATTTGTTTTTTCTGCAAAAACAAAATCATTTTTTTACCATATACAGTTGCGATGAACAAAGACAATAAGATTGCCATTGCAATTCTAAATGTCAAAAACTGAAATATACCAATACCAGGTATATCAAAGGACTTGTCTAACCATGAAAATAATTGATACAGCATAGGGTATTATTTAGCAAATGAGTTGAAAATGTTTTGTAAAATTGCCTTGTCGTCAAAATCTTGTTTAACCCCTTTGATATCTTGGTATTTTTCGTGGCCCTTTCCTGCAATCAAAATAATATCTCCAGGTTTTGAAAAATTCACTGCTGCCTTTATCGCTTCATAGCGGTCTACGATATTGACATACTTTCTTTTCGCAGCGCTACTTAATCCAAACTCCATGTCCTTGATAATTTGATTTGGGTCTTCGGAACGAGGATTGTCACTTGTAAAAATTACTTTATCGCTTAAGTCACAAGCTACCTGCGCCATCACTGGTCTTTTTGTTTTATCTCTATCACCACCACAACCCACTACTGTAATCACTGTTTCTCCACCTTTTTTTAATTTCGCAATTGTTTCCAACACATTTTGTAAGGCATCTGGTGTATGTGCATAATCTACAATACCAATAGAGCCTTCATTGCTAATTATATAGTCAAATCTGCCTTCTGCACCAGTTAAAGCACTTAATACAGTCAAGACTTGTTCTGATGGCTCGCCTAATTGAATAGCAATACCATAAACAGCTAAAAAATTATATGCGTTAAATGTGCCTATCAATCTGCAATGCACTTCTACTTCATTTACATTCAATACCAATCCAGTCAATTGATTTTCTAAAATTTTACCTTTATAAGTAGCTGGTGCATGTAATGCATAACTGAACTGCTTTGCTTTTGTATTTGCCAACATCACTGCTCCATTAGGATCGTCTAAATTGGTAATTGCAAAAGCTGCTGGACCTAAGTGATCAAAAAATGCTTTTTTAACACGTACATACTCTTCGAAAGTTTCGTGGTAATCTAAATGATCATGTGTAATATTGGTAAATGCTGCACCTGTAAATTGTAAGCCAGTAATGCGATGCTGGTGAATTGCATGAGAGCTAGATTCCATAAATACATGCGAACAACCTGCAGTAACCATCTCTGCCAATAAAGCATTTAAGCGTATTGCATCGGGTGTGGTATGTGTGGCAGGAATAATACGATCTCCAATTTGATTCTGAACCGTGCTTACTAGTCCGCAAGTATACCCCATTTCAGAAAATAACTTAAACAACAAAGTGGCAACAGTTGTTTTACCATTGGTACCCGTCACGCCTACTAATTTAATTTTAGTAGACGGCTGTCCATAAAATTGATGGGCCATCAATGCAACAGCTTCTTGTGTATTGGCTACAACGATATAAGTAATACCTTCTTTTGTTGCTGCTGGTAATGTTTCACAAACAATCACCGTCGCCCCTTTTTCGATTGCAGTTGTGATAAACTGATGACCATCTACTTGCACCCCTTTAATAGCAACAAAGGCAGTTCCAGGTTGAACCAATCTAGAATCAATTTGCAAGTCAACAATCTCTTGATTGGTCGAGCCTATCACTTCTCTCAAAGCAACCCCAAATAAGATATGTTGTAAAGATGTTGTCATATTATTAATTCAATTCAATAAATATTTGTTGACCTCTTTGAATATATTGTCCTTGTAAAATACTTTGACGAATCACTTTACCTTTACCACTGCATTTTACAATCAATCCTTTTTTCTCACATAACCATAATGCATCTTTTAATTTCATACCGCTGATATTTGGCATAGTACTATCAGAAACTATTTGTAGTTCTTGACCTGCTTTTAAAGCCCTACCAGCGCCCTGTACATTTGCCCAGTCTGCATTGATTGGTGTTGAATCCTGATAAGGCATAGACAATTGCTTAGCGATTGCTTTTAAAGAAGTTTTTGCAATTGTATAATTGAATAATTGAGAATCTTTTAAATTAAAATTAGGTGCTTTGTCAATTTTATTTTGGATATAGGTAACATACAACCTATCGGCAATCTCTTTAAATACAGGACCTGCCACAGAGGCACCATAGAATGGATAAGCATGTGGTTTATTCTTAATGATAACAACAATCGTATACTGAGGATTGTCTGCAGGGAAATAACCTGCAAAGGAAGATTGATAAATTTTATCTGCATAACCCTTATTCCCGTTTGCAACTAAAGCCGTTCCTGTTTTACCTGCTACTTTATAAGGACTGTTTTTAAATAAATTTTTACCTGTGCCATTGATACAAACACCTTCTAAAGCAATTTGTGCTGCTTTAATCGTTGCTGGACTATAGACTTGTGCATTATACACTTGAGGTGAAATCGTTTTGATGATCCTGCCTTCTTCTTGTATGCTGTTCACTAAATATGGACGCATCATCACCCCATTGTTCGCCACCATATTGTACATATTCAAAGTTTGGATTGGTGCAATAGCAATATTATAACCAAATGCCATCCAAGGTAA
>CALPJR020000109.1 GCA_943323935.2 Bifidobacterium breve | reverse complement strand
GTTGCAACAAAAACCAATAACCTTAAGCATACTAAATTGGTTGCGAGTTTTAACTATGAAAAATCACAAATGAATGGTGAAGTTTGGTTGAAATTGCAACCACATTTTTATCCAACAAAAAATTTGGTATTGGATGCAAAAGCGATGGACATTAAAGAAGTGGCTTTGATGAATGGAACTGTAAAAGCAAAACTTTCTTATACTTATGATAGTCTTCAATTGCATATCGACTTGGATAAAACCTATACTGCAAAAGAGTCTTACACCATCTACATAAAATACATTGCGCGTCCGAATGAATCTAAAGGACAAGGCAGCGAAGCGATTAGAGATGCAAAGGGCATGTACTTTATTAATCCATTGGGAACCGATAAAGACAAGCCTACGCAAATTTGGACCCAAGGTGAAACCGAAGCTAGTTCTGTTTGGATTCCAACCATTGATCAAACAAATCAAAAAACAACACAAGAATTTTATTTGACAGTCCCTAGTAAATACGTGAGTTTATCGAATGGCTTATTGGTGAAACAAACAGATTTAAAAAATGGATTTAGAGAAGATGTTTGGAAGATGGACCTGCCGCACTCCCCTTATTTATTTTTTATAGGCATTGGTGATTATGCTGTTGTAAAAGACAGTTATAAAGGAAAAGAAGTAAGCTATTATATTGAGAAGGCTTATGAAAAAGTAGCAAGAAAAATTTATGGTAATACACCACAGATGATTGCCTTTTTTGAAAGTAAATTAGGGGTTGCATATCCATGGAGTAAATACGCTCAAATTAGTGGTAGAGACTACGTAAGTGGTGCCATGGAAAATACTACGGCTACTTTACATAGCGACGCTGTACAGCAAGATGCAAGAGAATTAGTGGATGGTAATAACTGGGAGAGCACTATTGCACATGAACTATTTCATCAATGGTTTGGGGATTTAGTGACAGCAGAAAGTTGGAGCAATATCACCGTGAATGAAAGCTTTGCCGATTATAGCCAAACACTTTGGTTTGAACATAGCCAAGGCAAGGACGCTGGTGCATTTGAAAACTTTACTGGGCTTCGCAGCTACCTGAGTAGTCCTTCGGATGCTGAAAAGAATTTAGTACGCTTTTTTTATAAGGATAAAGAAGATGTTTTTGATTTAGTGAGTTACCAAAAAGGTGGGCGCATCTTAAATATGTTAAGACATTTGGTAGGCGACGATGCCTTCTTTGCTTCTTTGAATAAATATTTAACGGACAATAAATTCTCAAACGGATCTGCAATCAAACTTAAATTGGCTTTTGAAGCAGTGACAGGCAAGGATTTAAATTGGTTCTTTAACCAATGGTATTTTGGTAGCGGACATCCTTATGTACGTATTGGGCAAGAATACATGGCAGACCAACAAAAGGTTTTAGTGACCATTCAACAAACGCAAACTCAAAATAAATTATTCACATTACCAGTGGGCATTGATGTGTATGTAAACGGCAATCGCAATCATTATGAAGTATGGAGTAAAAATAAAGTAGATAGTTTTTATTTCCCCGCTGCTGTGGCACCAGATAATGTGAATGTAGACAATGATAAAATTTTATTGTGGGCAAAAGACGAGTCCAAGCCAATAGAACAATACGCTTATCAAATGAAGCAGGCACGTAATTTTATGGACCGTTTTGAAGCAGCGAATGAAGCAACAACGAACTTGAAAAATCCTGCTGCTAAAACGATCATTGAAGCTGCGATTAAAGATACATTCCATGTGATTCGCTCTATTGCTTTGAATAGTTATAACCCAACTGCGATAGATGCCACAATGGAAACACAAATCATCCAAATTGCACAAACTGACAAAGTAAGCACTGTAAGAGAAGATGCGATTAATGTGTTGAGTAAAATCAATAAACCTATTTTCACGCCTTTGTATGAAAAATGGGTGAATGACTCTTCTTACACAGTAGCAGGCGCAGCATTAGCCGCTTTAGAGATAGTGGATAGCGCAAAAGCGTTCACCATTGCTAAGCAATTTTCTACACAGCCGTTAAAGAAAAGATTGAACGCTGTTGTAACCACCTTACTTACAAAATATGGCGATGCAGAAGTTTTCGATTTTGTTGCAAACACCTATGGCAAATTAAATATTCAGTCTTCTGAGAAATTTGAAATGACTGTGCCTTTTGCACAGTTATTGATTAAAACAACGGACCCTGTAAAGTTTAAGAGAGGGATTGATTTGATTGTTGAATTTAGAGAAGCCATCCCTCAAGGATATCGTGCACAGACAGATCCTTATTTTAATTTTAAAATACTAGGTGATATTATTAAAGCTAAAAAGCAAAAAGGAGAAACTGAATTGGTTGCCGTGGTGAGTGCCGTGCTTCCAAAAATGTAATTTAAAGTGAATTTGATATTAATAGAACATTCAAATCATTTAAAGACTTAATAAAAAAGAGCCTCCGACTGGAGGCTCTTTTTTATTCAATATCTTCTGTTCATTATCTTATTTAAATACCATCTTACCAAGATCCGCCTGCGCCACCGCCACCAGAGCTTCCACCGCCAAAGCCGCCGAATCCTCCACCGCCGCCGCTCCATCCACCTCCGCCACCGCCGTGTCGACCACCGCCGCCTAATAAAGAACCTAGTAACATGCCTGTGGCTACATCACTAAAACCTCCACGACCGATATTGGATCCACCGCCACCACCATTTCTTAAGACCACAAAAATGATGATTAAGATAATCAAAAATAATCCTCCGCTTCCTTTTGACTTGGATCTTGTTTTCTTTGCTCTTGCTTCCTTGTATTCTCCAACTGCAGCTTTAGCTATATTGTCTGTTGCTTGGTCAATGCCTTCGTAGTAATTACCCGCTTTAAAAGCAGGTTTAATATCGTTATCAATAATATTTAAAGCTGTGATATCTGGGATGGCACCTTCTAAGCCATAGCCCACTTCGATCCTGATTTGGCGATCGTTGATGGCAATTAATAAGAGTACACCATTATTGGTTTTCTTATTGCCTATCCCCCAGTCTCTAAATAATTTTGTCGCATATTCTTCCTTTGGATAACCGTCTAAACTTGGAATGATCACGACTGCAATCTGATTGGAACTGCTGTCGTCAATAGCAACTAACTTATTTTCCAAAGCCTGCTTTTGTTCTGGCGTCAATACACCAGCTACATCTGTTACAAGAGTTGGCGGATTCGACTTAGCAATAATATTTTGCGCAAAACTTTTGTTCGCAAAAAGCAATGCTTGTAAAAATAAAAAGGTCGTTAAAAGAAAAGGCAATACGCCAATTAATTTTATCTTTCTCATTTGCCCATCATGATTTCGTCAGATAATTCATTTTCATCCGTTGAACGATCGTATGGAAAATGATCTTTCAATGCATGGCCCACAGCATCAATCACACCCACCATGCCATCGACATAATTGGCTTGTTTAAAATGCCCTGTCATTTCTTGCACTTGTTGGTACCAAAATTCAACACCTACTTTTTCGTAAATTTGCTGATCGCCATAAATAGCCAATTTCTTGTCCGATACGGCCACGTATACCAATACACCATTACGGTCCTTGGTCTCGTTCATCTTGTTCTTAAAGAATATTTCAGTAGCACGTTGTAATGCATCCTGCTTTTTTGGAATACTTGTCTCTACAAATACTCGGATCTCACCGCTTGTATTTTGTTCAGCAGCTTGAATCGCCTGGACAAGCTGTTGCTTGTCCGAGGCACTCAATAAGTTATCCGTTTTGGATTTAAATAGATTCAGTGGATTCCACATAGTGTTGTTTGTTTGGATTTTTAAAACTGACTTAGAATTTTACTTCTGGCGCTTTAGAAGCACCTTCGTCTGCTTTAAATCCTTCTTTGGTTTTGAAACCAAACATACCAGCTAATAAGTTCAAAGGAAATGATCTTGCTCTTTTATTGTAATCAGCGATTGCAGCGTTAAAGTCATTTCTTGAAACTTTAATTCTGTTTTCAGTACCTTCTAATTGAGCTTGTAAACCACGGAAGGCATCATTTGCTCTTAAATTAGGATAGTTCTCTGAAACCACTAATAAACGACCTAAAGCTTGAGACAATTGACCTTGACTCGCTTGGAACTGTTGTAATTTTTCTGGTGTTAAATCCTTCGCATCCACTTTCATTTGTGTAGCGCTTGCACGTGCAGCAATTACATTCTGTAAAGTTGTTTGCTCAAAATTTGCTTCACCTTTTACTGTGTTCACCAAGTTCGGGATCAAATCCGCACGTCTTTGGTAATCACTTTGCACGTTATTCCATGCTTGATTTACATTCTCGTCTTGATTCACTAAGCCATTATAGCCGTTGCAACCATAGCCTATTAAAATTACGAGTACTCCTAAAAAAATGAATAGTCCTAAATTTTTACGTAACATAGTTTTTGTATTTGTTTATAAAGATAGAGCAAAGC
>CALPJR020000108.1 GCA_943323935.2 Bifidobacterium breve | reverse complement strand
TTGGCCATGAGAGGCTTAAGACCAATTGCAGAAATTCAATACTTAGATTATTTAATGTTTGGAATACAAACATTGAGCGATGATGTTGCAACCTTACATTACAGGTCTGTGGGAAGACAAAGCAGTCCAGTGATTATTAGAACAAGAGGGCATAGACTAGAAGGTATATTCCATAGTGGTTCGCCAATGGGTATGATTGTTCATGCGTTGAGAGGAATGTTTGTTTGTGTGCCAAGAAACATGGTGCAAGCAGTGGGTATGTACAATACATTATTACAAGGCAACGATCCTGCATTATTGATAGAATGTTTAAATGGCTATCGATTAAAAGAATCAGTGCCATCGAATATCAACGAATTCACTGTGCCATTAGGAATGCCTGAGATCGTAAAAGCTGGTGAAGACATCACCATTGTGACTTACGGTTCTACACTAAGAATTGTAGAAGATGCAGCGATACGTTTAGCAGCAATGGGGATTGATTGTGAAGTCATAGACGTACAAACACTTTTACCATTTGATATCAACCATCAAATTGTGGCATCCCTTAAAAAAACCAATCGAATTTTATTTGTAGACGAAGATGTGCCTGGAGGCGCTACTGCATATATGTATCAACAAGTGATCGAAATTCAAGGTGGATACAAGTGGTTGGATGCAAGTGCTAGAACTTTATCTGCTAAAGCACATCGCCCAGCATATGCAAGTGATGGAGATTATTTCTCTAAGCCAAATACCGAAGAAGTGATTCAGGTGGTGAAGGATATGATGGCAGAGTAAAGGATTGCGGATTAAAACTTTTGAATTAATATCCTTCTAGCTGTTCCGTATAACTTAATGAGCCTAGCCTAACCCTTAATGGAATTTTAGTTTTCTTTTCCAATGCTCTTTCTTGATTGCAAAAAAATCCTGTTTGTGTGGTGTAATAGTTTGGCGCAATTTTATTTTGAATTGTAAACGAACTTTTTGAAATAGTTGCAGCGATAGGGGTTGCTGATTTTATTTCGGTTTTCCAATATTCCTTAACATTTTTTACATTCAATTTTTGCGCAGAGATTGTCTGCGCAAAAATGAAACATAATATAGTGATTGCAGTTTTCGTAGTCGTTGAATTTATCCCATATTGTGAAACACCTTATTCACATCTTCATCTTCCTCTAGTCTTTCAATTAGCTTACTAATATCTTCCGCTTGTTCATCTGTTACAGGCAC
Organism: Bifidobacterium breve; assembly: GCA_943323935.2. Next base: position 3,363 of record CALPJR020000108.1, on the reverse strand, counting down.
AGTGGTACTTGGTATCCACTCTAGTTCAGCAGAAATAGCAGTGATATTTTTTTCCTCTAAAGCTTTTTGTAAGTTACCAAAATCAGTAAACGCACATCTTAAAACAATTATTGGATTTCCATTATCGTCATTGCTTTCTCCTAATTCATCTAAGCCATGGTCAATTAATTCTAATTCTAAATCATCCATCACCAATCCTTCTGGATTCAATTTAAACACACCCATTTTTTTAAATTGAAAACTTACGCTGCCACTATTACCCATCGCACCATTTCCTTTATTGAAATGACTCTTTACATTGGCAACAGTTCTTACATGGTTATCGGTTGCTGTTTCTACTAATAAAGCCACACCATGTGGTGCATAGCCTTCATATAAAATCTCTTCGTAGTTGCTTGTGTCTTTTCCCATGGCTCTTTTAATAGCCGCTTCTACACGGTCCTTAGGCATTCCTACACTTCGCGCATTCTGATAACATCTTCTTAAAGCAGGATTATCGTCTGGGTTAGGACCACTTGCTTTTACAGCAATGACAATTTCCTTACCAATGCGGGTAAACTGCTTAGCCATACGATCAAAGCGTTTAAACATGGTCGCCTTTCTTACTTCAAATATTCTTCCCATAATTGTTCTTTTAAGTCTGTAAAAATAACACAAAAAAAATAGCCCCGAAAATCGGGACTATTTTAATTTATCTATAATTGAGATTATTTATTCAATTTACTTGTCTTCTTACTATACAAGAAGTAAACAAATAAACCTAAAATCATCCAAATAAAGGCAACTTTAAGTGTTTGCATGTCTAGCGCGAAAATCATAGCCAAACAAATCACAGCACCTAAGATAGGCACCAATGGCACCAATGGTGTTTTGAATGGACGCTCCATTTCTGGTGATTTACGTCTTAAGATCCAAATGCCTAAGCTTACTAACACGAAAGCGAATAGAGTTCCAAAACTTGTCAAATCACCTGCAACGCTTCCTGGAACGAATGCAGCAAATAGACCTACAAATACAAATAGGATCCAGTTTGATTTATAAGGTGTTTGGTATTTAGGGTGTAAATCGCCAAATGCTTTTGGCAATAAACCATCCTTACTCATAGAATAAAAGATACGGCTTTGTCCCATTAACATCACTAAGATCACAGATGAGAAACCTGCTAAAATCGCCACAGTCACGGCGGTAGCTAACCAGCCATATCCAGTCATATAAGTTGAAATGGCATAAGCAACAGATGCTTCTCTTCCTTTTTCTGGATCAACAAAATCCGTCCAAGGTGCAACGCCTGTTAATACGTGACCAAATAAGATATAAAGAATAGTACAAACCACTAAAGATCCTAAGATACCAATAGGCATATCTCTTTTTGGATTCTTAGCTTCTTGCGCAGCAGTTGATACAGCATCAAAACCAATGAAGGCAAAGAATACAATGGCAGCTCCACCCAGGACACCACCCCAGCCATGTTTAAATGCACCAGAATAATCTGCAATCACTTTGCCCGCACTATCCGTTACAGCAGCTTGGCCAGCTGGGATTAAATATGGAGTATGATTCTCAGGCTTAATAAACTGCCATCCTACAGCAATGAATATAATTACAATTGCCACTTTAATAAATACAATTACTGCATTCACCATAGCAGATTCTTGAGAACCTTTGATCAATAATAAAGTTAAAGCCAAAAGGATAATCAAGGCAGGGGCATTCATGATACCTGAGTGTGCAACACCCATACTATCTGTAAAGCTTTCAAAGGGACTATGGCTCCATTCATAAGGGATGGCGCCTCCTGTGAGCTTATTGAGGTATTCACTCCAAGCGATAGAAACTGTAGCAGCTCCTAAGGCATATTCCATAATTAAAGCCCAGCCAATAATCCAAGCAACTAATTCACCCATTGTCACATAAGAATAGGCATAAGCACTACCTGCAATAGGGATCATAGCAGCAAATTCTGCATAACATAAGCCTGCAAAAGCACAACCTACAGCAGCAATAATAAAGGAAATCGTAACCGCAGGTCCGGCCGCTTGACCAGCTGCAGCAGCGGTTCTTACAAACAAGCCAGCACCAATAATGGCACCAATACCTAGTGCAATTAGATTACCAGCACCTAAAGTGCGTTTTAATCCTTTTCCACCATCATCTGCCTGTGTTAACATGGCGGATAAATCTTTCTTTCTAAATAAACTCATAATATAATTGGTTTCTATTTAAGTTGAAAAGTAGCATTTTTTTCGCAATTATGGAGTTGTTTTAGCTAAAAAAAAGGGGCAAACTCAAATTTTGTAGACGGATATTTTTTTAGAACTTATGTGGTATATTGCAGGACTAAGCAACCTATGAAAAAATCTAACAAACTAACCGTATACATTGTCATCGCGATGGTGGCAGGCGCCATTTTGGGCTACTTTATTCATGAAGGTAAGGACCAAGCAACCATTGATGCTTTTGCAAAAAACATCAAGCTATTGACCACCATCTTTTTAAGATTGGTTCAAATGATTATTGCACCATTGGTGTTTACAACTTTGGTAGTAGGGATTGCAAAATTGGGAGACCTTAAAACGGTTGGACGTGTTGGTGGCAAGGCCTTATTGTGGTTTTTGTCAGCCTCTTTAATTAGTTTATTGATTGGCTTAGTCTTGGTGAATTTATTAAAGCCAGGTGAAGGATTGGATTTATCAGTAGGGGATGCCTCGGGCGTGAAAGACCTAATGGGTAAGACCCAGTCCTTTAGTGTGATCAATTTTGTGGAGCATGTATTTCCAAAGAGCATGTTCGAAGCCATGGCTACCAATGAAATTTTACAAATCGTCATTTTTAGTATCTTTTTTGGTGTAGCTGCTGCTGCCATAGGAGAACCTGCAAAAGGATTTATTAAAGCATTGGATACAGTCGCGCATATCATTTTAAAAATGGTGGGTTATGTGATGAACTTTGCACCATTGGGTGTTTTTGGCGCCATTGCCGCAGTGATTGCCACAAAGGGCTTAACCATATTTTTATTTTATGGTAAATATTTATTGTATTTCTTAGTAGGCATAGGCACTTTATGGGTGGTGTTATTAGGCGTTGGCTATTTGATTTTAAGGAATCGTGTGCCTTCCTTGTTAAAACATATTACCACACCATTGGTAATTGCATTTAGCACTACAAGCAGTGAAGCCGTTTTTCCAAAACTAACCGAAGAGTTAGAGCGTTTTGGATGTAAGGATAAAATTGTTTCTTTCATTTTGCCTTTGGGCTATTCCTTTAACTTAGATGGAAGTATGATGTACATGACTTTTGCGAGCATGGCCATTGCGCAAGCTTATGGGATTCATTTAGATGTTGGAACGCAATTAACCATGTTAG
>CALPJR020000107.1 GCA_943323935.2 Bifidobacterium breve | reverse complement strand
TTCTAGTCTTTTTTTAGGAACGCAAAATACGGAAAAACCCTCAATTTTCATTTTTTAAACTACCTTTGTTTATCATTAAAAATCAAGCATATGCCCGGTTTTGAATTATTTGGAGCAGAAGAAAAGAAAGAAGTAAATGAAGTCTTAGAGACAGGTATTTTAATGCGCTATGGATTTGATGGTCCAAGAAAAGGAATTTGGAAATCCAAGGAGTTAGAAGCAGCAGTTTGCTCTACTTTTGGTTCAGAATATGCACAACTTACCTCTAGTGGTACAGCTGCTTTGACTACAGCCATGGCTGCCTTAGGAGTGGGTGCAGGAGACGAGGTGATCATGCCTGCGTTTACTTTTGTAGCAAGCTTCGAAGCGATCTTAAGTATGGGTGCCATCCCTGTTTTGGTGGATATTGACGAAAGTTTGACTTTATCACCTGCAGCAGTGAAAGCGGCCATTACACCAAAAACAAAATGTGTGATGCCTGTACATATGTGTGGAAGCATGGCGGATATGGATGCCTTAGTTGCAATTTGTAAAGAACATCATTTGATTTTATTAGAAGATGCTTGTCAAAGTATCGGCGGCACTTATAAAGGAAAGCACTTAGGAACGATTGGACATGCAGGCACTTTTTCCTTTGATTTTGTAAAAACAATTACTTGTGGTGAAGGTGGTGTCGTGATGACCAACGATCAAGAAGTGTATACCAAGTCGGATGCTTTTACTGATCATGGACATGATCACTTAGGCGTAGACAGAGGTGCAGATTTACATCCTGCATTGGGCTATAATTTTCGAATCAGTGAATTACATGCTGCCGTAGGTTTAGCACAAATCAAAAAATTAGATACTTTTTTAGCGATTCAAAAAAAGCACAATCAAATTTTACGTTCTTATTTAGAACAAGTCCCAGGCATTCAGTTTAGAGTGGTACCTGATCCATCAGGGGATAGTCATAGCTTCTTAACTTGGTTCTTGCCAAGTCAAGTGCATACCGAAAATGCCATTGCTGCATTCAAAGAAGCTGGCATACTTGCAGGTAATTTTTATTGGTACGGAAACAACTGGCACTATATCAGAAAATGGGATCATTTAAAAAATGCAACAAGTTTATATCCTTTATCCGAAGCGCAACAAAAGGCTTTGATTGCATTACAGCATACCGATTTTTCTAAGAGTGATGCAGTGATGAGTAAATGTATTTCAACCGCAATTAGTTTAGTTTGGACAGAAGAGCAGGTGCATGAAAAAGGCGCAGCTTTTCTTGCAGTATTGCAAAAAGTGGTAGCATAAGCTAGGGTTATGGCACTAGGACAATCCATGCAACAAAGACAATTACAAAGATTGTCGCCTCAGCAAATCCAATTGATGAAATTGTTGCAAATTCCTAGTGCGCAGATTGAGCAAAGAATTAAAGAAGAATTAGAGGAGAATCCAGCTTTAGAAGTGGATGTAGCCTTACTCGAGTCTGACTTTACATCTCCCGAAGAAATGAATGATGAATTGCTGCAGGATATGCATGATGACGAAGAAGCAGTCCCTGTAGATGAATTTGAGATGAGCAACGAAGAACTAAGCGAGTATAGTTATGATGATGAAGTAGCAGATTATAAAACCAGAGACGATTTTTACCCCGAACTAGATAATGATAAAGTGATTCCGATTAAAGCGGAAATGAGTTTGCATGAAGTGTTGATGGATCAACTAAGTATGCTAGCGCTGGATGATAGAGCGTTTAAAATTGCAGAACAAATTATAGGTAGTTTAGATGACGATGGTTATTTAAGAAGGGCCATGCAGTCTATTGCAGATGACTTGGCATTTAAGCAAAGCATGTGGGTAGAGGAAAAAGAAATTGAACAAATATTAAGACAGGTCCAAGCATTTGATCCAGTTGGTATTGCTGCAAGAGATTTAAAAGAATGTTTATTAATTCAATTACGAAGAAAAGGAGAAGGGGAGTCGGCACATTTATCGGATAGTAGAGGAAAATTATATTCCGATGATGAAGCAAGAAAAATTGCCATCCTTATTTTAGAAAAATATTTTGAAGAGTTTACCAGAAAGCACTACGATAAAATTCAAAAGAGTTTACATTTAGATGAATCTGGAATGAAGGAAGTATTGCATCAGATTCTTACACTCAATCCAAAGCCAGGTGCGGAGACAAGCTATACCAATGAAGCAGAAATGTATATCATTCCTGACTTTACAGTACTAATTAACAATGGTAAATTAGAATTAACATTGAATAGTCGCAATGCACCTCCATTGGTCATAAGCGATGATTATAAGTTGATGTTGAAAGAATACGAAGGCGGAAAGAAACAAGATAAGTCTCAAAAGGAAGCGGTCTTTTTTATCAAGCAAAAAATTGATTCAGCTAAGTGGTTTATCGAAATGATCCTGCAAAGGCAACAGACCTTATTGTTAACGATGAATGCAATTTTGGAATATCAGTCTGCATTTTTCTTGAGTGGTGATACCACATCGCTTCGTCCAATGATTTTAAAAGACATTGCAGAAAAAACAAACTTAGATGTCTCCACTGTGAGCAGGGTAGCCAACAGCAAGTATGTGCAAACCGAATTCGGCACCTATTTATTAAAGTATTTCTTTAGTGAATCTTTAACCACAGATAGCGGCGAGGAAGTAAGTACAAAAGAGGTGAAGGCAATCCTGAGAGAATTAATAGAAGGGGAAGACAAATTAAAGCCCTTGAGTGATGATGAATTAACCGATCAATTACAAGAAAAAGGCTACAATATTGCAAGAAGAACAGTCGCAAAATATAGAGAACTTTTAAATATACCAGTCGCAAGACTTAGAAAAGAATGGTAGCCAATACAAATATGGAAAATCCTCAACCTAAAATAGTCAAATACATAGCTCATTTATTGTCTTATGTTTTGCATCCACTTTTTATCCCTACGTATTTCTTTCTTTTTTTAATGCAGGTATTGCCATTTGAATTTGTAGGCATTACAGAATGGCAATTAAAAATGCGTTTATTCAGCGTGGCTTGGTTGACAGCTTTCTTTCCTGCTTTTGCGGTTTTCTTATTATGGAGATTAAAATTAAGTGATAGTATTTTCTTAAGAACGCAAAAGGAAAGGATCATTCCCTATGTGATCACCATGTTTTTTTATTGGTGGATGTATTATCTCAGTAGAAATTTCACAGACCAGCCCATTGCTTTAAAATTCTTCTACCTAGGTATATTTGTGGCAAGTGCCATTGGCATGACGGTGAATAATTTCATGAAAGTTAGTCTGCATGCAATGGGTATTGCTGGTTTGACGACTGCTGTAATTTTGGTAAGTGTTTTTTATCCAGTGAATAATGCAGTCTGGGTGTTATTGGCTATTTTTTTATCAGCATTGGTCATTAGTGCAAGATTGGTTGTAAGTGATCATACTAAAAAGGAATTAATTGTAGGATTGTTCATAGGGGTGTTCACTCAGGTGGCCGCTTATTTGTGGGTGGTTTAAATTAAAAATTATATCGTATGTGGTATCGTTTAGGACAAAATATTTTAAAGTATAAAAAAACGTACTTGTTTTTTATACTCCTGAGTACGGTTGTGATGGGGTATTTTGCCGTACAAATTAAATTAAGTTATGAGTATACCAAAGCGATACCTTCTGACAACCCTAAATTTATTGTCTATAACGAATTCGTAAAAAAATATGGTGTAGATGGAACGACGGTGGTAGTTGGTTTTAAGACAGATGATTTTTATAAAAAGGAGTTCTTTAATCAAGTAGATGCTTTGCATAAGACGATTAAGCAAAATAGCGCAGTAGCCGAAGTGATGAGTATTCCAACTGCCTATACCATTGCAAAAGACAGTGTCGATACCAAGTTCAATGCTACTAAAATATTTCATGCACCTTATACATCGGACAGTTTATTACAAGCAGACCAGACAGTTTTTGAGAACCTGCCTTTCTATCAAAATTTGTATTACAATCCAGATAGCAATAGTTATATCATGGCGATTTCATTTATCGCCGATTCTATCAATAGCGTTTCTAGAACCAAAATCATAGGGTCGATTCAAAATGAATTAGACCGCTTTAGCCAAGCCACCAAGACCGAAGTGCATATAAGTGGTTTACCATTTATTAGAACCATTATGGCCGATCGTATTAAAAAAGAAATGCTATGGTTTTTGATTGGGTCGCTTATTTTATCAGCCATTACATTATTGGTTTTCTTTAGATCTGTTTCAGCTACTATTATGAGTTTGGCTGTAGTTTTAATGGGCGTGATATGGAGTTTAGGTACGATGGTTTTATTGGGACAAAAGATTACTTTATTAACTGCTTTGATTCCACCATTGATTGTAGTGATTGGCATCCCAAACTGTATCTACTTTTTAAATAAATACCATACTTCTTATAAGGAAACAAACGATAAGGACAAGGCACTTGTACAGATGGTTGGTAGGATGGGGGTAGTGACTTTATTTTGCAACATCACTGCTGCTATCGGCTTCTTTGTATTTGCATTAACCAAGAGTCCTTTGCTGAAAGAATTTGGTTGGGTATCTGGATTGAACATTATGATTTTATTTTTCATTAGTTTATTTTTTATCCCTCCAGTGCTATCTTATTTACCTGCACCAAAAGCAAAACAT
>CALPJR020000106.1 GCA_943323935.2 Bifidobacterium breve | reverse complement strand
GATAAGATAAAAGGATCTATCTAAAACTTGCGCGATGAATCCTATCATTCAAAGATTTCCCAATACCAATTTCAGGGAATTTTTCAATAATGATGCAGTCCAAATCCATGCCATCTAAATCGTACATGGCCTTGTATAAATTAGTACTTGCTTCTTCTAAATCAGCAGCAATAGATAAATGAATACAAGTTGTATTGGATTGTTCTATAGCTGTTTTACCAAGTGTAAGCACCCCAATATGCAGGGTTGGGTTTTGAGCAATAAAATTAGATAAACAATCTACAATTTGAAACCTTGTTCTTGGAGCATAATGCATTGGCGACATGCCAGGCGTAGTGACTTTTTCGGTTTTTGTTGCAAGCACTTTTGATTTACCAGCAATGAATTCTATTGCGTCAACACTAATCGCACCTTGTCGATAAATCACTGGTGCATTTTCATGAAATCCAACAATGGTGGACTCGATTCCTTTTGAACAAATATCCCCTTCCAATATGCATGGTAATGCATCTCCAAAATAATCATCTACCATTTTTGAATTCGTTGGACTAATCCTTGTGTATGGATTGGCACTTGGTGCAACTAAAGGAAAGTCCAATTGCTTCAATAAGGCTAAAGTCACTGTATGATTAGGAATTCTTACAGCTACTAAATGACTACCAGAAGTCACGCTATGAGGAATGATTGATTTTTTGGGCAACAGCAAGGTCAAAGGTCCAGGCCAAAAAGCTTCAGCCAATTTCAATGCATTTGGAGGAATTTCTTTAACAAATTTAGAAACCTCAGAAATGCAATGGGTATGAAGAATCAGTGGATTGCAAGTGGGCCTATTTTTTAATTGGAAAATTTTATGAATAGCTTGCTCATTGAATGCACTACCAGCTAGGCCATAAACCGTTTCAGTAGGAATAGCTACAAGCTCACCTTGATTGAGCGCATTCACTGCAATAGATATCTCGCTTGTAATCATAAAAATGCTACCTACTTGTTTTTGACCTTGGTTCTATTTTAATTTCTGCTGTGAGTTTAAAATGTGTGTCTTCTGATTCCATTAAAAAATCCTTTAATTGATCACGAGACTTAGTTAAACAATCCAGCCTATATTTTGATTCTTCGTCCTCTACTCCATATTTTACTTGTGTAGAGAACATCTTATTAGAATGCAATTCAATTTTATAATTCATCAAGCCAAGTATTAATTCTGTTGCCTCTTGTTTTGAAAAAAAACTATTAATTAAATCAACGGAGTAGACTTTTTTCATAAAAAATTTATATAAATAGAGGGGGTTTCATAATAAAAAATTTGTATTTTTACTAATAACAACAAAATTGACTTAATTTTAAGATAAGTATTTATTTATCTTTATTATATTTATTATAAATCTATTTTATGAACTATACATTGCATCAACTAAGGATTTATTTAAAAGTCACTGAAACTTTAAGTATCACAAAGACTGCGGAAAAATTAAATTTAACGCAGCCTGCAATTTCGATTCAATTAAAGAATTTTCAGGATCAGTTTGATTATCCATTGATCGAAATCATTAATAAAAAAATTCAAGTCACCGGTTTAGGAAAAGAAATTGCAATTGCGGCAGAAAGTATTATCAATGAAATTGATAATATCAATTATAAATCGCAAAATTATAAAAACAAACTAGCTGGACACCTTAAGATAGCCATCGTATCTACTGGAAAATATATCATGCCCTATTTTTTAGGAGACTACTTAAAACAAAATAGTGGCGTTGATTTAACAATGGATGTAACAAATTACAGTAAAGTACTTAGTAGTTTATTGCAATATGAAATAGATTTTGCATTGATTTCCCATGATCCAGAAAATGTAAAATTTGAAAAATTTGATTTAATTAAAAACGAACTATTTCTAGTTGGTAATAGTTCGACTAATGCCTCTTTAGGTGGAGATAAATCAATATCAGATAGTACGTTCTTATTTAGAGAGGAGGGCTCTAGAACAAGACTAGTCATGGAAAATTTTATTGCAAAAAATAAAATTAAAATAAAAAAGAAGATTGAATTAACTTCAAATGAAGCTGTAAAACAATCAGTGATTGCTGGGATCGGCTTATCCATTATGCCATTAATTGGTATAAGAAATGAAATTGAAACTGGATTACTTAAAATTATTCCAATGAAAGGACTCCCTATTCAAACCACTTGGAGACTAATTTGGTTAAAGGAAAAAAGGTTATCTCCAATTGCAGAATCTTACCTTCAATATCTTGAAAAGGAAAAAGATGCTATTATAAATAATTATTTTTCTCTACCCAACCACCAATAAACTGGTAACCCTGAGGCGATTAAAGCCAAGCCCATCATTGCTTCAAAAGGCTGGTTGATCAATGTCATGACACAAATGGTGATACAGAAAAGTAAAAACAAAATAGGCACTACTGGATACCCAATGACCTTGTACCCTCTTTCCATGTTTGGAACTTTTATTCTTAAATAAATTAAGCCTACTGCAGTGGCTGCATAAAAAAGAAATGCAGCAAATACAAGCATATCAGTTAATTGATCAAAACTCCCAGAGAATAGCAAGAGGATTGCCCAAATTGCTTGAATAAACAAGGCCTTGTCGGGTGTATTGTATTTAGGATGCACCGATGCTGCTTGTTTAAAAAATGTTTGATCTCTTGACATTGCGTACAACATACGTGCAGACATTAAAATACTGCTATTGGTTGAATTCATAGTGGTCACTAAAATCAAAGATGCCACAAGCGCCATACCAACAGTTCCACTCAGCTGACCTGCCACTTCTACTGCAGCAATTTTATTGGGTGTCGCATTCAATTGAATGAAAAAATCAATCGGCATGACATATAAAAAAACAAAATTGATCAGCACATATACCGCCATTACACCTAGTGTGCCTAATCCTAAAGCCAAGGGGAGATTGCGTTTTGGATTTTTAATCTCCTCCCCTATAAATGCAATATTGTTCCAGCCATCATAGCCCCAAAATGCGCCTAAGCTTGCTAAAAATAACGCCTTCATTAATGTCCATCCGTTCAAGTCTGCACTAAACCCGTTTGCTGGAGTTGTAAGATGGGTCATACTTCCTTTATCCGAACCAAATCCAACCACTAAAAAAAATGCAATGGCTGCTAACATAGCATAGGTCAATACACTACTTAACTTTTCTGCAAATTGCACCCCTCTATAATTCAGCAAGGTTAATAATAGTATCAATAATGCAGCCAATAATTTAATGGATAAGTTTTCAAATAAATGCAGCCCTAAAAAAGAAAGATCCGAATCCAAAACAGGGAGTGGAAATAAACTATTTAAAGACTGTGCAAAAATATAAGCCAAGGCACTAATCGCTGCCGTCTTAATGACTGCGAAACTAGCCCATCCGTATAAGAAAGAAAAAAAACGTCCATATATTTTTTGAAAATAATTGTATTCGCCGCCAGAATTAGGATACATGCTTACTAATTCTGCTGTACACAATGCCCCTGCAAGACTTACAATTCCGGCAATTAGCCAACAAAGTAAAATCAACCAAGGCGTACCGAGTTCTTGAGCCATGGGTGCAATTTTTTTAAACACCCCCGAACCTATGATCACACTGATTACTAAAAAGCTTGCCGCTCTCAGACCTAATTTAGGTAGTAATTGATTGTTTGAATTTTTATCCTGCACAGTTGTATTTTAAATTTTTGCAAAGCCAAAACCTGGCGCGTTGTTAATGACTAAGCATCCATCTTGCACTTCAAATCCTCCCTTTACTAAGTCTTCCATTAAATCAAAGCTGCCATCTAGGTCGATGTATTTTGTATTAGGACAAGCGTAAGCCATATGCAATGCTGCTGTAATGCTAATAATACTCTCATCATTACAACCCCAAAATAAATCGATACCTGCATGCTGTGCAATCGTAGCAATTTCTTTTGCTCCAAGTAGCCCACCACATTTCATCAATTTAATATTGTAAATACCAAAAGCATGTTCCCCTGCTGCTAACTGCAGTGCTGCTTGAGGATCTTTCAATGCCTCATCGGCCGTTAAGCATTTTCTTTCTGTTGCGCTTAACTGCAATAAATCTTGTTCTTTACCAACTGGTAGTGGTTGCTCTATTAATTCCAATGGATAGTTTGCTGTGGCTTTAAGGAATAATTTTAATTGATCTAAATCGTATCCTTGATTGGCATCTACCCTAATGGTGTAGTCCTTGCCAAAGGAAGCATACAATGCTTTTATACGTTCAATGTCTTCATGCACATCCATGCCTGTTTTTACCTTGAATACTTTAAAACCCATCGCAGCATATTCCTTTGCTTCTTCTAAAGTTTCATCCAGTCCTTTAATACCAATCGTCATGGAAGTAGGCAATGCATTCATTTTTTGTCCGTAAAAAGACGCAATAGATACACCTAAGTATTTTCCAAAAGCATCATGCAATGCAATATCAATGGCCGCTAAGGTGCCGGGTAAATGCGGGAATTGTACATTAGATTCAAATATGATTTCTTGGAAATGGCGAATATCTCTTCCGACTAAATTTGCCACAAAAGATGTATTCAAATTCGCTACAGTCTGTTCTGTGGTTTCTCCTACTACTTCCTCGGCAGGACTGCCAGAACCATAACCGATCATGCCATTGGCCAATTCAAT
>CALPJR020000105.1 GCA_943323935.2 Bifidobacterium breve | reverse complement strand
AGGTGGTACTCAAACCATCATCGGTCGTGATAAATTAGACAATTTACCTACTGTAGGAAGAAACGTTCAAGATTTCTTACGTTTTACACCAACAGCAAAATTCGTTGGTAGTAATGGTGACCTAGCTGGGGTATCTATTGCTGGTCAAAATAACCGTTTCAACTCTTTATACATTGATGGTGCTGTAAACAATGACCAATTTGGTTTGAGTGCAAGTGGTACCAATGGTGGACAAACAGGTGTTGGACCAATTTCTATCGATGCGGTAGATCAATTCCAAGTAATGGTTTCTCCTTTTGATGCATCTATCGGTAACTTTACTGGTGGTGGTATCAACGCAACAACAAAAGGTGGAACAAACAAAGTAACTGGAACAGTTTACTCATTCACACAAAATCAAAACTTAACGGGTAAAACACCTACAGGTGCTAAAGAATTAGCAACTAAGCTAAACCCTTTCACTGCTAGAACAGTTGGTGGAAGTGTTGGTGGAGCCCTTGTTAAAAATAAATTATTCTACTTTGTTAACTTTGAATCTATTGAGAACGAAAGACCACAACCTTTTGATATCAGCGGTTACAGAGGTGCAAGTGGAAAAGCAGATATTGATAAGTTAGTCGATTTTGTAAAAACAAAATACGGATATGAAGTTGGTGGTTACCAAGACAATGCTGCTTCTACAAGTGCAAAAAGATTGGCGACTAAATTAGACTGGAATATCAATAAAATGAATAAGTTCAGTTTATCTTACCGTTACAATGAAACAAGCACATTTGCTACTTCTTCATCTAGTTCTTCTAGAGTGAACTTTTATAACAATGGTGTATTGTATCCAAACAAAACCAATTCATTGTCTGCTGAATTAAAAACAGCATTTAAAAATGGTTCTAGTAATAAAATGTTGTTTACTTACACAGATGTAATGGATGACAGAAACCCAATTGGTGACAAGTTCCCACGTGTGACTATCTTAGATGGTACAGTTGGACAAATGATTTTTGGTTCTGAAGAATTCTCTACAGGAAATTTATTGAAGCAAACCAACTGGAACTTCTTAGACTTCTACAAATTCAATGTGAACAAGCATGCATTTACAGTGGGTGTGGATTATGAATTAAGTAAGTCTTACAATGTATTTATTCGTCAAAACTTTGGTTCATATCAGTTTGCTTCATTGAGTGATTTCATGAATGAAAAAGCACCAATTCGCTATGACCGTTCATTCTCTTTGTTGGATCAAACAACTGGAGATAATACAAAAGCGGCTGCTAGTTTTTATACAGGCAGAGGAAGTGCATTTATCAATGATGAAATTAGATATACCGATAATTTAACGGTGAACTATGGTATTAGAGCAGATTATACTAAATTCTTATCTACACCATTAGAAGATATGTACTTCAACTTCAACACGGTTAGATTGTATGATTTTAATGGCGCAAGATCTGGATCAATTCCCGATCCAAAAATTTCTATCTCTCCAAGAGTTGGATTTACTTACAAGATGCCAGAAGAAAATATCACCCTTCGTGGAGGATTGGGTATGTTCACTGGACGTGTACCATTGGTATGGCCTGGTGGCGTATTCAATAACAACGGTCAATCAGTTGGTGGGATTGCAATTACTTCTCCAGCTGATATCGCCAAATATGGTATTTCATTCAGATCTAACCCATTGGGTCAATACACTGCTGCTGACTTAGGTTTAAGTACAGCTGCTGCAAAAGGTCAAATGGACTTAGTTTCTACAGATTTCAGATTGCCTAAAATCATTAGAGCTTCATTGGCTATTGATAAGAAATTAAAAGACAATTGGTCTATCACAGTGGAAGGAAGTTTGAGTAAAAATATCAATGAAATCTATTACAGAAGATTAGACATCAACACTCCAGTAGGCCAATTAGCTGGACCTGATAACAGATATATCTATGATTTAAAGCGTATTGGTTACCCAGGTGGATCGGGTATTATTGCAGGAACTAACCCATACACTGGTGTGTTCTTATTAGAAAACCAACGTTATTATGGACGTACCGGTTATGCATATAATTTCACAGCGTCTATTGATAAGTCTTGGACTGATGGATTCTCATTCAACGCATTTTACACTTATGGATCATCTTTTGTAACACATGAACCAACTTCTAGTCAAAATAACTCTCAATGGAGATTTATGGAGACTGTGAATGGTAGAAATGATGTTCAGAGATCAAGATCAGACTTTGACCTAGGTCATAGAGTAAGTGCTTTTATTGCTAAGAAATTCACTTATGCAAAAGGTGCTTTAGCTTCTACATTTAGTTTAGTGTACAACGGACAGTCTGGTAACCCATTCAGTTATGTATATGCGACTGGTCCAGTTAGAGATCAAAGTGCAAGTGAAACAAATGATTTAATCTTTATCCCTACTGCTGCTCAAATTAGTGCAATGACTTTTGTAACCAATAGCTCTTACCCATTATCTCCTGCTCAACAAGCAGCTGCATTGGAAAACTATATTGCTCAAGACAACTACTTAAGCAAAAACAGAGGTAAATATGCTGAAAGAAATGGAGCTAGATTACCATTTACAAATATCATTGACGTGAAATTTTTACAAGATTTCAACGTGAAAATATACAATAAGAAATACCAATTCCAATTAACTTATGACGTGTTTAACTTCACGAATATGTTGAATAGAAATTGGGGTAGAACCTACTTTATGTCGAACGATCAAACTTCTATCATAAAGTACCAAGGTGCAACAGGTTCTACAACACCTAGCTATAGCTTCTCTCCAGTGTTTAATAACACACCATGGGGTATTAGTTCAAGTACAACTCCTAGTTATAGTGCTCGTTGGGTAAGCCAATTAGGTTTACGTTTCAAGTTCTAATGGAACAAATGAAGGATCTAATATAGACCTATATCAATGCCCTCCTATTTGGAGGGCATTTTTTTTGACATGGTTTGATTAAGATCATAAAATTATTTGTATTTTCAGTGCGTATGGGCCAAAATTTAACACAGTTTACAATTGGTATTGAGGAAGAGTACATGGTATTAGACCCTGCTTCCAAGGAATTAAAAAGCCATCAGCAGGCTATTGTCAATGAGGGAGAGAAAGTCTTCAAAGATAAAATCAAGGCCGAAATGCACCAGGCTGTGGTCGAAGTTGGAACGGGTATTTGTCAAGATGTAGAAGCTGCTTATCAAGAAATATTTGAACTAAGAACATCTGTGTCTTCAATCGCAAAAGATTTAGGATATAGTATTGGTGCATCGGGTACCCACCCTTTTAGTTTATGGGAAACACAATTGATCTCAGACCAAAGCAGGTATCAAGCCCTATTAAATGAATTACAGCAGGCTGCAAGGAGTAATTTGATTTTTGGTCTACATGTGCACATTGGAATGGAAGATCGCCGTATGGCCATTCATATTGCCAATACAGCTAGGTATTTTCTGCCACATATTTATGCATTGAGTACCAACTCCCCTTTTTGGGAGTCAAGTAATACAGGCTATAAATCTTACCGATCTAAAATATTTGATAAATTCCCAAGAACAGGTATCCCAGACTATTTTGAAAGTATCGAAGCCTATGAAAGTTTTATCCAGTTATTGATCAAAACCAATTGTATCGATAATGCTAAAAAAATATGGTGGGATTTAAGGGTTCACCCAGTTTATAACACCATCGAATTTAGAATTTGCGATGTGCCCATGACCGTGCAAGAAACAGCCACCATCGCTGCATTATTCCAAGCTTTATGTGCTAAGATTTATACACTCAGAAGACAGAACATCAATTTTATCAATTACCAACGTGCATTGATCAATGAAAATAAATGGCGTGCAAGCCGCTATGGTATTGAAGGATTACTCATTGACTTTGGTAAAGAAAAAGAAGTGCCTGTCAAGGAACTAATCAACGAATTACTTGAATTTGTAGACGGCGTCGTAGATGATTTAGGAAGCAGAAAACATATAGAAAAAGTACAAGATATCTTTGTTAACGGAACTGGTGCAGATAGACAATTGAAAGTATTCAAAGAAACCGTAAGCTTAGTTGAAGTGGTAAAATATAATGAAGGAAGTTTTTTACAAAACTAAGCACATTCTAAATAGAGATACTTTTTAGAGATTCTTTCTTTATTCTTTCTAATTATTCTCCTACTTTAAAATCAAATAGTGTTGCTGTAAAAAGTCCACGCTCTCTCTTTTTAAATACCACATCCCAATCTCCCTTATACCTTAATATTTTAGGGACTAAAAGACCATTCTTTGTGTAGGTCATTTCTACTTCCATTTGTACATTAAAATCATAGACCCCAGCTTTGTAGCTCAATGAGTAATTACGTCCTAATACTTCCAATGTACTTGGATTAAACCAAGTAATC
Source organism: Bifidobacterium breve (assembly GCA_943323935.2). The sequence continues at coordinate 275 of CALPJR020000105.1, read as the reverse complement.
ATTTGATCGACCACCACCCTGTCTTTTGCAAAAAATCCAAGATCCTCTTTGGGTTTGATCTCAAATACATAGGCCAGTTTGCCGTGGTAATCTACATAATCCAATCTATAGGTATACAGCTCATGTGCGTTATCGTCATATAAATCTAGTTTGTTACCAATCATGGGTATACCAGGAATTTTTTCACCCGGATTAAAAAACAACATCTTCAATTGCTCCTTAGCTTTTTCAATACCAGAACCTTGAATGGTTCTTTTTTTACCTTTTACAATATT
>CALPJR020000104.1 GCA_943323935.2 Bifidobacterium breve | reverse complement strand
GATTAAAAAAAGAGCGATGCAGGCATCGCTCTAATAAGTAGATAGCTAGTTTAAGCTTTTTTGAACAAAGCGTATATTTCTACAATAAAACCTGCAATGATACAGAGTGGTGCAAGTGTAATTCGTCTGAAGCTATACACTTCATTTTCATTGAATACATTTGGGTCTACACTTTTACCTCCGGCCATTAACAACATGCCTCCAATAATCAATACGGCGCCAATGATCATCCAAGTGTAATTGGATTTGCCAAATAGGTCTAAAGAGCGTTTTGTACTTTTTTCTTTCATAAATAATAGATTAATAAAGTTCGTCTAATTTCATTTTTAAATATTTCACCACACTTCGGTAAGTGCTGAATACGGAGATACCTACACCAATCACAATCAGACCTCCAAATAACAATAAGCTATTGCCAATACCTTGTAAGGTTTGAAGTTGAGGAAATTGTGAACTGGCCCACTGGATCAAACCAAATAACAAAAAGATAGCAATCAAAGCACTTATCAGTCCATTCAACAAGGCACGTATAACAAGTGGTTTTGAAATAAAGTTTCTTGTGGCGCCAACCATTTGCATGGTCTTAATTAAAAAGCGGTTGCTAAACATCGCCAATCGAATCGTATTGTCTATACTAATAATCACGATCGTGCATAATATAAGTGACATCACTAAAAAGATGAGACCAACCTTAGTAGCACGTTCGTTTAAATTGGTCACCAAACTTTTTGGATATTGTATATCTGCTACATCATTCTTAAAATTGCTAGCAATGCTTGCGCTTATTTTAGATAAGCTATCTGGATTTACATAATCTGCTTTTGCAAAAAAATCAATGCTTTCAGGTAAAGGATTGACATCTAAAATTTTTGACCAATCCTCGTTGTTTTCCTTATTCCAAATCGCTTTTGCTTTTTCCTTGTCTACATATTCTACATTCTTAGCGTAGGGTGCAGCGGCAATAAAAGCTTGAATTTTCCCAACTGTATTTTTGTCTGCAGTCCTTAAGTAAACACTAATTCTGATATCCTCTTTGAAATTGTCTCCAATTGCGTGGAGGTTTAAGAAAAACCAACCCATGATCCCCATTATGAACAACACAATGGCTACCCCAACAATGCTGTAGATATAGTTTGGTTTGCTTCTCTTTAAAGATCCATTTCCGGATACTGCCATGGCATTAAAATTTTACTTGTTCGCTCTGCAAATGTAGGGTTTTGAACGCTAAAGACTTACATTTGCAGAGGTCGAATTATACCCAATTTGTTAAAAATAGGGGGTATGTTGGGCCGGTAGATTCAAAACCGAATAATTACAGATTTTTAAGAAAATTTAGCAGATGGAGTATCAGTTTAGGACGATCGAAAAAAAATGGCAAACAAGCTGGAAAAATCAAAAGGCCTATCAGGTTTCCAATCAAAGCAATAAGCCAAAATGTTATGTCTTAGATATGTTCCCTTATCCGAGTGGGGCAGGCTTGCATGTGGGCCATCCTTTAGGCTATATCGCTTCTGATATTTATAGCAGGTATAAAAGATTAAAGGGATTCAATGTTTTACATCCCATGGGATATGATGCTTTTGGATTACCTGCAGAACAATATGCTATTGAGCATGGGGTGCATCCTTCTAAAAGTACCCATAGCAATATTGATAATTTTAGAAGTCAATTAGACAATATTGGATTTTGTTATGATTGGGACAGAGAAGTAAGAACCTGTGATGCCACTTATTATAAATGGACGCAATGGATCTTCTTGCAATTATTCAATAGCTATTTTGATCGTCATTTAAATAAGGCCAATCCGATCGATGCGTTGGTGAGCGCATTTGAAGCCGAAGGTAACCTGCAACATAGCTGCCCTGCAGATCCTGAATTAAATTTTACAGCAGCGCATTGGAATAGTTGGGATGAAAAAGCCCAGCAAGATGTGTTGATGCAATATCGATTGGCTTTTTGTGGTTTTGGGGAAGTGAATTGGTGCGCTGCATTAGGCACAGTGTTAGCCAATGACGAAGTGATCAATGGATATAGTGAAAGAGGAGGACATCCAGTAGAAAAAAAGAAATTACGTCAATGGTATTTACGCATCACCGAATATGCAGATCGTTTATTAGCAGGATTAGACACCATTCAATTTAGCGATGCAATGAAAGAAATGCAAGCGAATTGGATCGGTAAAAGTTATGGTGCAGAGATTGATTTTAAAGTGGCGGATCAAACAGCAGTGCTTACTGTATATACCACAAGACCTGATACTGTATTTGGGGTAGATTTTTTAGTAGTCGCGCCAGAACATACATTGATACAATCGATTGTGCCTGCATCGCATCAGCAAGATGTGAATGACTATATCGCATATGTAAAAAGCAGAAGCGAACGTGAGCGTATTGCAGAGAAAAAAATTACAGGTTGTTTTACAGGTGCTTATGTGGTGAATCCGTTCAATCAACAACGCATTCCAATTTGGATTTCTGAATATGTGCTTGCGGGATATGGAACAGGTGCGATAATGGCAGTGCCTTGTGGGGATGATCGTGACTTTAAATTTGCACAACATTTTAATATTCCAATAACCAATATCATTGGAGATGCATATGATGGTACTGCCGCGAATCCCACCAAGGAAGGTATTTTATCCAATAGTGATTTTTTAAATGGGATGGTTCAAAAAGACGCCATTGCCATTGTGATCGAAAAATTAGTAGCAATGGGTATCGGAAAAAAGAAAGTCAATTTCCGTATGCGTGATGCTGCATTTAGCAGACAACGTTATTGGGGAGAGCCATTTCCAATACAATGGAAAAATGGGATTGCTTATCCTTTATCAGAAAGTGACTTGCCTTTATTATTACCAACGGTCGAAAACTACGGACCAGGTCCAGACGGAGAAGGGCCACTAGCGAATATCGAAGACTGGAAGGCGAATCATTTTGAAACCAATACCATGCCTGGATTTGCGGGCAGTAGCTGGTATTTTTTAAGGTATATGGATCCGCATAATACCACTGAGTTTTGTGATCGAAAAGTGAGCGATTATTGGGGTCAGGTAGACTTATATATTGGCGGAACAGAACACGCTGTAGGACATTTATTGTACAGTAGGATGTGGACCAAGGCCTTGTACGATTTAGGACATATTGGTTTTGACGAACCCTTTAAAAAATTATTGAACCAGGGGATGATTCAAGGAAGTTCCCGTTTTGTATACCGTAAAAGAGGTACACCCGTTTTTGTTTCTGCTGGATTGGCAAAGACAAACGAAGTGGATCAATTGCATGTAGACGTGAATATAGTGGATGGACAAGTATTGGATACAGAAGCCTTCAAAAAATGGAAACCAGATTATGCCAATGCCACATTTGAGTTAGAAGATGGAAAATATATCTGTGGGGTAGAAGTAGAAAAAATGTCTAAGTCAAAATTCAACACAGTGAACCCAGATGTGCTTGTTGATAAATATGGTGCGGATACATTTAGAATGTATGAAATGTTCTTAGGACCAGTAGAACAGAGCAAGCCATGGGATACAAAAGGCATAGAGGGTGTACACCGTTTTTTGAAAAAATTATGGAGGTTGTTTTATGACGAAATGAAAGGTCAGGTTTGGCTAGATGAGAAAGCAACACCAGCAGAATTAAAAGTGCTGCATAAGACCATTAAAAAAATTGAAGAAGACACAGAGCGACATAGTTATAATACTGCTGTGAGTGGTTTTATGATTTGTGTGAATGAATTATTTGATTTGGGTTGTCATAAAAAAGAAGTGTTAGCGCAGGTCCTTGTTTTATTAGCACCCTATGCACCGCATATTAGTGAAGAACTTTGGTCCTTAATTGGGAACCAAGGATTAGTGATTGATGCGGCCTTCCCAATCTTTGATGCACAATATGTCACTGAAACTTCAAAGGAGTATCCAGTAAGCATCAATGGAAAAGTTAGGACCAATATCGCGATTGATTTAGATGCAACCGAAGCGCAGGTGCATGAAATTGTGTTAAATAATGCATTAATTCAAAAATGGATAGAAGGAAAACCAATAAAAAAACTCATATTCGTAAAAGGTAAAATGATCAATGTAGTGCTCTAGCATAAAAATAAAATACTATGAAAAAAACAATCTTAGTCTCAGTCGTTTTCAGTTTGATCTCTTTTTCAGGGATTGCGCAAATGCCTCAAAGTGGTTTACCTCGTTTTATACGTTGGATAGACAATAACCAGTTTGTCTTGAATACAAAAAGAGGGGAGGATGCTGCACCAAAAAACTACGTATATAATCTTACTACAAAGCAATACAGTATTGCACCAGCAGAACTGGTACCAACCGAAAAATCGGTGGTCCTTAAAAAAGGAGACCTCTTTTTAAAAGACAATGGGACAGAAGTGCAATTGACTTTTGATAATGCAGAAGAAAAAAATCCTACATTATCACCGGATGGTAATTATGTAGGCTACACTAAGAACAATAATTTATATACTTTATCCTTGGCTACAAAAAAGGAAGTAGCCATCACCAATGATGGCGCCACAGGCATCTTAAATGGTTATGCTAGCTGGGTGTATTTTGAAGAGATCTTTGGTCGTCCAACACAGTACCGTGCATTCTGGTGGAGTCCAGATAGCAAGTATATTTCATTTATGCGTTTTGATGAGCGTAAAGTACCTATGTTTCCTATTTATAATAGCGAAGGACAGCATGG
>CALPJR020000103.1 GCA_943323935.2 Bifidobacterium breve | reverse complement strand
ATTCTTACCTGTTATTTTTTCTTCAAATACTTGTCCGTGAAATAGTACATTGTCTGCAATAATCACGCCTTGTTCCGAAAGCATTGGCAGAACTAAATTAACGTATTCAATATAACCAGTCTTGTCTGCGTCAATAAAAACTAAATCCCATTGCTTATTGAGGGTTGGTAGGATGTTTTTGGCATCACCAATATGGGAGAGGATTTGATGTCCTTTTGCACTTGCATCAAAATGTATTCTCGCTGCATTTGCATCTTCTGCTCTAAGTTCAATCGTGTCGATACTTCCTGTGGCAGTTAATCCCTCAGCCAAGCATAAAGTGCTAAAGCCAGTAAATGTGCCTATTTCTAAAATAGATTGAGGCGCCATCAGCTTACTAAAAAAGCTTAAAAAGCCCCCTTGGTTCCAATTGCTTTGTAAATGTGCATGTGGATGGCTTAGCATAGTTTGCTCATACATAGGCCTTAAATAGTCCGGTGTGGCATCACTATAATGTGCTACATAGTCGTTGGCAGCTTGTTGAATAAAATCCATGCTGCAAATGTCTAATTTTTTTCGCTATTAGCGCTTGAAATGAGCCATAATCCTATAAAAGTAATTCCTCCATTGATGATCAATAGTTCTTGACCAATTCTGAAATCTCCAAATAATTGTGCTTGGTAATAGTCAAGTACCAAGCAAAGGATTGGCGCCAACACACAAATGACTGGCACAAGTGTATTATTTAAGCTTCTTTTTGTTAAGATTCCAAACGCAAACAGACCTAATAATGGACCATAGGTATAAGAGGCGATTTTCAATAATAAATCAATGGTACTCTTATTGTCTATCCATTTGAATACCATGACCATGATTAAAAAAATCACTGCAAAAGTTAAATGGGTTCTTTGTCTAATCTTTTTTTGTTCTGCCTCAGTTAAGTTTTTATTTCGTTGTAATCCTAATATATCAATGCAGAAACTAGATGTTAAAGCGGTGATCGCACCATCTGCACTAGGGAATAGGGCAGAAATTAAAGCAAGAATAAAAATAATGGACAAATAAGGAGGCATATGGTTTAAAGCCAGCGTCGGGAATAAATCATCGCCAGTGGCAGTGATATTATTTTGTGCAGCGTATAAATGTAATAAGCCACCTAAGTAAAGGAATAAGCTAATTGCAATTAACATGGTAAACCCTATTGTGACCATATTCTTTTGTGCATCCTTAAGATTTTTTACTGAGATATTTTTTTGCATCATTTCTTGGTCCAATCCAGTCATGGTTAAAGTGACAAATGCACCTCCTATAATTTGCTTTAAGAAAAAGGATTTACTATTCACATCCATACTAAATACGTCGGCTAAGTGCATAGATGGATTTCCAGCAAGTGCTTGGTTTTTCATAGCAGTCAATCCTTCAAATACATTCAAGTCAAGTTTTGATAAGATGTAGATGCTACAGATAATTAAACCCATTAACATCCCTGATGTTTGTAATGTATCTGTCCAAACAATTGTCTTAACACCACCTTCATAAGTATACAATAAGATCATGACTAAAATAACGACTGTAGTGGCCCAAAAAGGCACATGCATATTGTCAAGAATAAAGTATTGTAAAATCTTTACAACTAAATACAATCTAGCTGTTGCGCCTAGTGTTCTTGAAAGAATAAAAAAGGAGGCCCCTGTCTTGTATGCGCTAAACCCTAATCTGCCCTCTAGATAATTATAAATAGAAGTCAAGTTTAATTTATAATATATAGGAAGTAACACATAAGCGATCGCTAAATAACCAATTAAATAACCCAATGTGATTTGTAAATAATGAAATGCATCCTTTCCTACAGCACCTGGCACACTCACAAAAGTGACACCACTTAATGAAGTGCCAATCATACCAAAGGCCACCAACATCCAATTGCTATTTTTATTGCCAATGAAAAAAGACATATTATTACTGTTCTTGCCAGTAATTTTAGCTACACCTAATAATACTAAGAAGTAGAGGATTACGAATATAAAAAGGGTGGTTGCACTCATAGTTAATTGTTTGACATTTTGATAGGACAAAGTAAAGAGAATCTTTGAAATATTTTGCTAAAATACTTCTATATTCGAGTATAAAAATAGTTTTCATGAAAATAAAGTCCCTTACTGTTTTCTGTGGATCAAAATCGGGCAATAATCCTAGTTTTTTGAAAGCCGCGACAAATTTAGGAAATCTATTAGCCCAAGAAAATGTTGAATTGGTCTATGGTGGAGGCAATAAAGGATTAATGGGAGCGGTTGCGAATGGCAGCTTGGAGAATGGAGGGAAAGTAATTGGAATCATGCCAAAATTATTATTAGAATGGGAGGCGCAACATAAAGGTTTAACGGAATTAATTATTACCGATACGATGCATGAGAGAAAATTACTTTTATACGAAAAAGGAGACGCTGCTATTGTGCTACCTGGTGGCTTGGGCACATTTGATGAACTTTTTGAAATGCTCGTTTGGAATAACTTAAGCATTCATGATAAAAAAATAGTACTATATAATTTTGAGGGATTTTATGATCCTTTGGTTGCTATGATTAATAAAATGGAAGAAGAAGATTTTTTATATGAACGCAGTAGGTATCGTTTGCATGTTTGTACAACACTTGAAGAAATTAAGGCTACTTTTTCTTAGTGCTTAAAATAGGGAATGCAAAACCCGCTCTAATAATTGGGTCTGCTCTGTTGAACCCGTCTCTGTATGGAGAATTTGGGTTTTTAAATAAATCAATCATGACGCTAAAATAAGTCATTCCATTGTCTGTTCTTGTTCCATATCCAATACCTGCCAACAGGCTCTCTGCTCCAAAACGAATGCTTCTAGAAGCGCCCGCATTGACACCATCTGTCCCCCTGTCTTTGAACCTACTCCAAGTATAATTATACTCTGGTTGTATTTGTAAGAAAAACTTTTCAAAAGGCCAGATCCTTGTAAATGCACCAGCACCTATTTGGAAACTTCTAGAGGAAGTACCGGGTAGTCCATTGCTTATTGTTGGATTATAAGTTTGAAAATATAAATTTGTCGCAGCACCAATATCTACATAGTCGTTTACACGCTTATACATTTCGGGGTTGACTCCAATTTGAAATGCCCCAGCACCACCACCAATCACTAAATTACCTCCAATAAAAATTGGGTGCACATTCATAGACGGCATCGTCTTTACGACATCTTGCGCATGCACTATAATGTTATTGCTTAAAGCAATCAGGATTAGGAGTAGCAGATTCTTTTTCATTATTCAGCATCAAATATTTTACCTGCATTTAAAATATGATTGGGATCAAACACCTTTTTAATACCCTTCATCAATTCCATGGTGATAGGATCAAACATGACCGGCATAAAAGATTTTTGAATTAGACCAATGCCATGTTCTCCGCTAATGGTTCCTCCAAGGGATTTAACTAATTCAAATATTTTAAACAGGATGCCTTGTATCACTTCGTTTTCATAACTTTTTTTGTACAAAGGGTGGTTAATTCTGACATGTAAATTACCGTCACCCGCATGTCCATAAGAAACTACTTTAAATCCATTTTCTGCGGCCAATGCTTTAACACCTTTTATTAATTTTGGTAATTCAGCCCTAGGTACCACGGTGTCCTCTTCGATGGTATAACCTGCTGCCACAGAGGCCTCATTGGCTTTTCTGCGTATTTTCCAAAGTTCGGTTTTTTGTTGGGCATCATCGGCAAAATACAATTCACCCACTTCGAAATTTGACAAAACATCAGCAATGGCTTCCATATCCTTCATCAAGACATCTTTATCATTGCCATCTACTTCAATAATTAAATGTGCGGCCAAGTTGTCTGTAATCGAAATTGCAGTGCTCTCACATAGTTTGCTAGCTAATTTAATAGATTCAATTTCCATGAGCTCCATTGCACTAGGAGTAATACCTGCTCTAAAAATAGCGCTCACTGCCTCACTCGCTTTTTCTAAACTATCAAATGGTGCAAGCATTAATAAATCAAACTTTGGATGCGGGATTAATCTTAAAACAATTTTAGTCACAATGCCTAGTGTCCCTTCGCTACCAACAATTAATTGTGTTAAGTTATAACCCGTTGCATTTTTTAACACATTCGAACCCGTCCATATAATTTCACCCGTAGGTAAAACGATTTCTAAATTTAAAACATAGTCTTTTACTACACCATATTTCACTGCCTTCGGGCCGCCTGAATTTTCGGAAATATTTCCACCAATAAAACAAGATCCTTTACTAGCAGGATCAGGAGGGTAGAACAAGCCTTTTTCTTTTACTGCATTTTGTAAAACTTCTGTAATGACACCTGGCTCGGTGGTGACTTGTAAATTTCTTTCATCAATTTCTAAAATGCTATTGAATCTTTCCATTGCAATCACCAAACCCCCTAAATGAGGCAATGCGCCACCTGTTAAACCCGTACCTGCACCTCTTGGGGTCACTGGTATCAAGTGTTTGTTTGCTAATTGCATCAAAGCACCAATCTCTTCTGCTTTTCTAGGTTTTACGACTACCGCTGGGCTATAATGTAATTTTTCTGTTTCGTCACTGCCATATTTTTCAAAGCTCTCTTCGTCAGTGAATACATATTCGGCACCAACAATGGATTTAATTTGCGCTAGTATTTCCGTTGTGATTTGTTGCATCTTTAAAAATTAAAATAATCCGTACAATGTACTATCTACT
>CALPJR020000102.1 GCA_943323935.2 Bifidobacterium breve | reverse complement strand
ATTACCAGCAGCTGCGATGGCACATTGGGACTTGATTAAAAAATACAATTTAGTAGACTTTGAAACAGGTGCTAAAATTACTGGAAGCGGTTTTCCTTTATATATAGGTAAGGGTGCTAAATTTCAAAGAGCGCTCACACAATACTTTTTAGATTTTAATACTGCAGCAGGATACACAGAATACATTCCTCCTTATATGGTGAATGCAGCTTCTGCTTTTGCGACAGGACAATTGCCAGACAAAGAAGGACAGATGTACCACGCAACCGAGGATGATTTTTATTTAATTCCAACAGCCGAAGTGCCTGTTACCAATGTATATAGAGATACGATTTTAAAGGATACAGATTTACCAATTAAGATGACGGCTTATTCCCCATGTTTTAGAAGAGAAGCAGGAAGTTTTGGTAAAGAAGTAAGAGGATTGAATAGAGTGCACCAGTTTGAAAAAGTAGAGATCATTCAAATTGTGCATCCAGATAAAAGTGATGAGACATTGAACGAGATGGTGGCACATGTCGAAAATTTATTAATTAGTTTAGGATTGCAATACCGTATCCTTAGATTATGTGGAGGTGATATGGGCTTTGCTGCTGCAATCACTTATGACTTTGAAGTGTATAGTGCTGCGCAAGAAAAATGGTTGGAAGTAAGTAGCGTATCTAATTTCAACAATTACCAAACTTATAGAATGAAGTGCCGCTTTAAAGACCAGGAAGGCAAAACGCAATTCGCGCACTCATTGAATGGTAGTTCTTTGGCTTTACCAAGAATTTACGCTGCGATTGTAGAGAACTATCAAACTGAAACAGGGATTAATTTACCTGAAGTATTAGCACCTTATTTTGGCGCGAAACAATTAGTATAGTAACTTATTGATGTTATAAAAAATGCCCCAAGCAATTGGGGCATTTTTTATTTATAAGTCGTGTAAGTTTACTTTAAAACTTACTAAACCTCAATCCAACTGCAAATGGTTGCATGTCAATGAAGCTTTGATTCTTATTGAATAAATTACTATTTGCAAATGAACCATAAAGGCGCACAGCGCCTACGCCAAGTTCGCCAATGGTAGCAAAACGCCAATCATTTAAATTAAAATTACCACGAAACTTTTCTTTCCCACGCTCTCCGCTAATTTGTTTGTTTTTGGCATTCCATAAATAGCCTGCACTCATACCGATACTTGCATAAAAAGCTTTTTTGTTATAAGGGTTGGGAGAAAAGTTGAATTGCACAGGGACAGTTAAATATTTAACCAATAATTTATTTTTTGTAAAAGGAATCACATCGAATTTTACATTTTTTTCAATGTCTTCTCTAAAGCTGATAGATTTATCAAATCTGAAATTGAACATTTCTACACCCAACCCATATTTCAAATTAATTTTATGTTTGTATAAATTTAATTTTTGTGTCACCACCCATATATTGACATTGGTTGATTTTTTATTATTCAAGCTAAAATTTTCAGAGGACATGATTGGTCCGGGGCCATATGGTAAAACGTTTGGATTTGCTGCAAGCCACATTAAATTTGGACTCTTGTCAATAAAATTGGCAAAGCCAAGATCTAATATCCACCAATTGGTTTCGATATTTTTTAATTTTTTAGGTGTGCGTTTGATGGTGATTTTGGTATTATCAAAGTCACCCTCTTCAATCATTGATACCCAATCTTTCTTGTAGTTGCTATCTTGTGATTTTATAATTTGTAATCTACCTAATCTAACGGTATCCTCATTCACAGATTGTGAAATGTCAAAGGAGACTTTCTTATCGTCAAAATCTATTGTGGTGTTATAGGGCGAGATTTTTTTTCTATTTCGACTAGTATTGTTCTTGTTTTCGTCGTTTGACCATTTACCAATAACTACATTGCCAATAGCAATAGTGCCTCTTGACTTATTGTCATTGTAATTTTGTTCGCCCTTCTTTTTTACAATTAGCATATTGCCAATAGTAATCGTATCACTTTTAATTTGAATACTATCTGATAACACTTTAGGACTTGTTCTTGAACTATCATTTTGTGCTAAAACTTGAATGCTGAAGCACATTAAAAAGCATACTGATATTGGTAAAAATGTTTTTTTCATATCTATTTTTCTTTTTCTGATTTATTTCTTTTTAGTAAAGCTGAAACTCGTCTAGTAAGCCCTCTAAACTTATTGCCATCAATTTCGAAATTGGCGATATAGATGGTTCTGTTTGGATCTTCAGTATCGATGACTTCATAACTGGTAGCTGCTTTTTCGTCATTTATTAATGCAGCATCCGTATCAACTGAACTGGTTAGGGTTGCCAATGCATCAATGGTCATAGGATTATTATAGCTGCTTGGCAATTTCGAGATAATAGCTTGGTTGTTCAAAATGCTATTATTACGACTAGGTTCAGCGATTGCGATAGCTTCATCTTGGAATTTAAATAAATTCCCTCTATTGCTAGATTTTGATGCGCGCAATTTTATTGTTCTTGATTGTTTCGTTTTTGAAACGGGTTCAATATTGTTTGCGAGTTGTTGCTTGTTTGAATTACTGATAACAGTTTCACTCAGTCCTGTTGACTCTTTTGAGTCTGTTGGCACATTTGGAACTAATGCAGTATTTGAATTGGTCGTAAGACCATTCGATACGATTGAATTAGATGCGGATGAATTTGATAGCGGTAAATCAGATAATTGAGATTTTGTCAATTGTTGGTATCCAAAAAAAACCATTACACATGCAGCGATGGCCGCATAAGTGAATTTGTGTTGATTAAAACTTAATTGCTTTATCAGGATGCCTTCCGAAACAGTTTCTTTTTTCAAAGTATTTTTAAAATAAGTAGACAATCCTGGAATCGCCTGCATATCTTCTTTTAATATAGTAGCATAAGTCGCATCCCAATCTTCCTCCAAATCTCCTTCTAACTCATCTAAACTTGTTTCTTGCGCTTGCTGTTTCAAATTTTCCTTAAATGCACAGGGTATATTGTCTGCACTAAGAACAGTTGCTTTGAGTGCCTCCATTTCTAATGCATAGCTTGGGTTGTCTGCAATAAACTGCTCTACCTCCAATCTTTCTTTGGGGCTTAACTCATTGTCGATGTACAACAAGAAAATGGTTTCATATGTAGATTCGTTCAGTTGCATTAGGATGCGGTTGGCGCGTAAGCGGATAATTTGTTTTTTAAAATCAATCGAGCTCTATGTAAATAAACTTTTACTTGACTATCAGATAAGTTCATGATCTCCCCAATCTCCTGGTAACTATACCCTTCATAATCTTTCAATAAAACAAGGCTTTTTTGTGTAGGATTTAATTGATTCACTGCACGCATTAAAAGCTGTTTGAGTTCGGCTTGCTCTTGATTGATTGGTTGATGGGGAATGAAAGTATCTTCCGATAAAGGCATTTTATTGGATTTACGAATATGGTCAATCATTTGATGATAGGCCACCGTAAATAAATAAGATTTTGCTTTTTCTGGCAACACTTGCGCTCTGTTCACCCATAATTTTTCAAAAGCGGATTGGACAATATCCTGTGCATCTTCGGTATGACGAATATTTTTTACAATAAATCGATACACACCGTCGGCGAAATTATCTACACAATCATTGTAATCTTTATCCGTCATCGCTTTGGTTTAGTCCTTGTTTGTTAGGTTAAACGTGGGCAAAGTTAAAAAGTTACAGTGAAATGGCTATTTTTTAGCTGCTAATAATCAATGACCTGCTCCTGGATGTCCTGAGGTAGTTCACGCCATTCGTAATGCTGATTCCTTAATTGAGGTTCAAATCCAGCTTCTTTGATGGCTTCTTGAATACTCTTATAAGTGAATCTATGAGGCGCGCCTGCAGCACTTACCACGTTTTCCTCTAGCATAATGCTACCAAAATCATTGGCACCTGCTTCTAAACAAACCTGAGCGGTTGCTTTACCTACTGTTAACCAGCTTGCTTGAATATTTTTAATATTAGGCAACATGATACGGCTGATCGCAATCATGCGAATATATTCTTCTGTCGTGGTTAAATTATGTACCCCTCTTATCTTAGTTAATAATGTATCTACGTCCTGGAAGGTCCATGGAATGAAGGCTAAAAATCCGTTGGCGCCTTCAGGTTTCATGTCCTGTACTTCTCTAATTTTAATTAAGTGGATGAATCTTTCTTCCAAAGTCTCCACGTGTCCAAACATCATGGTCGCACTTGAAGTGATATTCAATTGATGCGCTGCTGCCATCACATCCAACCATTCTTGCGCGCCACATTTTCCATTGGACACTAATTTGCGAACTCGATCTACTAAAATCTCAGCACCTGCACCTGGTAAGGAATTCATGCCAGCTTCCTGCAAAGTTTTTAATACATGGGTATGGGTATGTCCACCTATTTTAGCAATATGCGCAATCTCTGGGGGCCCTAGTGTGTGCAATTTAATATCTGGAAATTCAGCTTTAATTTGTTTAAATAAGTTGGCATAAAAATCTAAACCAAGTTCTGGATGGTGTCCACCTTGTAATAATAATTGGTCTCCACCCCAAGCAATGGTTTCCTTAATTTTCACACGATAGGTATCCATATCGGTGATATAAGATTCTGGATGTCCAGGGATGCGGTAAAAATTACAAAACTTGCAATTGGCGATACATACATTGGTCGTATTCAAATTACGGTCAATCTGCCAAGTCACTTTACCATGGGGTACTTGTTTTTTTCTTAGGGT
>CALPJR020000101.1 GCA_943323935.2 Bifidobacterium breve | reverse complement strand
ACATAGGTGGCTATGGCAAATATACCTGCATCACTTAAGCCCCTTAATCCTACAATTAAAAAAGTATCGTTGGTACGTGCAATTAAATTGAAAAATTGTCCAGCAAAAACAAATAAGGCAAAGCTAATCATCTTGCCTTTGAGCCTTCTGGTTACATTACTAATCTTAAAGCTTTGAAATGAAAAGCCACTTGATCCTATTAAGTTAATTAATAACAAAAGCGCTGGAACTGCGTACAATAAACTGAATAAGGTTAAGAAAGTGATTAGATCTATGTATTTAAAACCAAAAGCTAAAATTAAAACTGTAGTTAAAATCCGAATTAAAGTTTCTCTTAAAAAATTAGAGTAAACACCCTTTCTTAATCCCCAGGCAAATGCTTCTAGCCAATAAAATAACAACAAGAAGAATGAGTATGGATATAAATAGTTAAAATAGTTTGCTAAACTAGGAGACTTCCCAAGTTTACGAATAATAAAATCTTTTTGTTGCCATCCAATAAATAATAGTAAGCTAAATCCAATTAAATTAATTACAAGCGTAATGAATGGTAGTTCAGACTTTTTAGGTCCCAAGTAATGATTATAAAACGGAAAAAATTTATAGATCACTGGCAAAGTACCAAGGGTACAAAACATAGAAAAAGTAGCGCCAATATCAATCATGGCTCTTACGAGTCCTTGGTCATTTTTAGAGAAGAACATAGGGAACAATACAAGCAAATTCACGGCACCTATCACAAACCCAATCATGATAAATATAGACGACTTGACACCTTGTTTTTGGATAATCCCCATGCTGCAAATATATTGTAATTGTGGTAAAAGTAAATATGTAATGAAATGGGCTTATTTTTACAATATGGAGCATTTATCTGTCATTACGATATGTTTTAACAATTTAAGGGATTTGAAACATACCTGCATTTCTGTGGACGCTCAGTCGGTCAAGCCACATGAACATTATATTATAGATGGGTCCACTAATAATGAGATAGCTGATTGGTTAAAATACACTCCACAACCTTCTTATCGAAAATGGCTTTGTGAAAGGGACAAGGGTATTTCAGATGCATTTAATAAAGGGATTCAACTTTCAACAGGCAGTTTAATTCATATTTTAAATTCAGCAGACATCTATTTTTCAGACTCGGTGATTGAAAAGGTCTTAGCGTATTTTAATACAAATAAAACTGTTCAATGGGCAAGTGGAAAAATATGTATGAAGCGCGGAGGTATTTGGGTGAATATTGGTGTACCATTTGACGCAGGGCAACTTTTTAAAGGTATGAGGTCGGTATCGCATCCAACTTGGTTTGTAAAAAAAGAATTGTACAATAAAGTTGGTCATTTTTCACTTGACATTAAAATTGCGATGGACTATGATTTAATGTGCAGGCTAAAAAATGAGCCCTATGGTTTTATGGATGAAACGATTGTGAAATTTGATGACGGAGGAGTTAGTACCAATCAATATTTAAATTCGCTTAAAGAGAATGTGAAAGTGTATGAGTCTTATTTTGGATTTTCAATTGCTGCTCGTATTTGGCAGTTCCGATTAAGCCTTTTATTTTATCTATTGCAGTCTAAGTTTGGCAAGTTTTTATACGCTATCAAGGCTCAAAATTTTAAGCAGTAATTTTTTATAAAGCTTTACTTTTCTTTTACAGTACTGGCTTTTTATATATTTTCTTAAATAGTATAAATAAATTATTGAGGATAGGGAAGGTTTCAATAGTGCGTGCTAAACGAATGGAATTTATTTTCAAAGGTTCGTATCTGCTATCCAATTCAATACATTTTAGGGCAATTTTTTCAATCATATGGTCAATGGATAAGCCTTTTCTAAGGTTGCTTGGCGTTCTTAAGAGTCTATGTGCAATGGCCTTGGTCGTACTTTCGCAGAACTTTTGTGTGTTTGCTTGAATGACCATTTTTAATGCTGTTGATTCTTCTTTAATTTCATTCAAGTAGTTTAAAAAAAGGATAAACGCATCCAATAGAATAGTATCCTTTGAGGTTTTAGTAGTTGAAGCATGAATTCTAAATGAGAATTGTGGACTAGGGTCTACAGCTAGATAAGATTTTTTTGTAAGGGCTATCCATAATTGCAAATCGGCATAAATCAAGTTTGGATAATGCGTTGGGATGCCTCCTAATGCATCATAATCGCTCGATTTAAAAACATAGCCAGTTGCCATAATATCTATCTTCTCATTCATTGCATATTCAAGGTATTCGCTTGCATTTAAACGAATAGGCATGGGCTGACAATTCTTTATGAGTGCACTCTTACTATTGATGTAATTAAAATGGGTATGGTATAAACTAGCTTCAGGTTGTTGATTGATTAAATCATTGATGGTGGAAAGAAATGATTTTTCTAAAATATCATCATAACCAAGTATGGTCATGTATTCATTTTTAGTCAGGTCCTTTATACGTCCCCAGTTTTGAAGAATGTTTAAATTAAGAGTAGATGCTTGAATGCTAATTTTACTATTTTGAAGTGCATGCACTGCATCCAATGAATCATCAATGTTGCTTGTATTGTCTGCTAAAATAATAATGTTAAAATGGGGATAATCTTGTTCGATAACCGAATGCAAACAATCTAATAGATAGTTTTTACCTGCCTTAAAAGGGATAATGATTGAAAAGTTATTTGTTTTGCCATTCATAGCCTTAACAAGATAAATATTTATACTTAAAATTAAGCATAATCAATAATTACAGCACAAATGAAGGTGGTTTTATCTGAATGGCTTAAATTTGAACGACTAAATTATTAAAAGGATGAACATTGCTGGGGTTGTTATATTATATCATCCTGATATGGAGCTTTTATTAGCTAACATACAATCCTATAATACAGGTTTAAAACAATTGTATGTGTATGATAATAGTGAAACTAAAACACCTGGTATAGAGGAGGCATTGTTTAAATTAAACCCTTCTATTGAATACAAGTACTTTAATGCAAACGAGGGGATAGCCAAAAGATTAAATCAGGCAATGGATCAAGCTGCGTTCAATCATTACGATTATTTATTAACAATGGATCAAGATTCTTCGTTTAAGGCTGGAGATTTTCAAAAATATAAATCATTGATCCAGGCATCTGCTTATAATCATGTGGCTCAATTTGGCGTGAATTGTCAACCCGATTTTACGCAACCAAAAGAGCAGCCCGAAGAGGCGCTTACTTTAATTACTTCTGGGTCTATTTTAAATTTATCCTTAACAAAAAATATTGGTCCATTTAATGAGGCTTTATTTATTGATTTTGTAGACGCTGAATTTTCTTATCGAGTGATCCAGAATGGGTATATCAATTTAATGTTTTCAAATATTGTTTTAAATCATAACCTAGGAAAATTAGTAGAAGGAAGGGGGTTGGGTAATTTTAAAAAGTCTATGCGTATTATACATGCCCCTAATAGAGTTTATTATATTGTTCGTAATGGCTTATATCTTTATTTTAAGGCTAAAGGCTTAACACCAACTATGAAAAAAGATATAATCAGGTGTATTAAAATTATTAAAAACGATTTAATCTACAATCCACAATTATCTGCTGTATATAAAAGCCTTTTCACGGGTATATACGCTTTCTTAACCAATAGAATGGGTAAAAAATAAAGTAAAATGAATTTCACTAGAATCCTTAATAAATTTATTTCGTTTTGTTTTTTCTTTTTTAAGATTAAACATATTAAGCTTGCTTATTTATTTGCATTTTATAAGCTGCCTAGGCACTGGGCGTCTAATTTGAAATTTAATCAAGGAAAGCTACTATTTAATAATACAGGCAACTCTGTTTGTCTAACTCAATTAGATCAGTTTGGATTCAGTTTGCATTTTTTAATAGAAATTTTATCTAATCCAATATTTAAGGTAAAAGAAACGACCAATGCCTATTTTGTTGTAGAAGTTGAAGGGCTTATATTCAAAGTAGCATCCCTCTCAAATATGGCTGTTTTATATGAAATTTTTATTGAAAAAATTTATTCAATAGATACAACTCAAAAAGAGGTAGTAGTGATTGATATTGGAATGAATGTAGGGGTTGCTTCTTTGTACTTTGCTTCTCAGTCATATGTGAAAAAGGTTTACGGATACGAACCCTTTCCAGAAACATTTGCAGAAGCAAATTTAAATGTAGCTGCTAATCCAAAATTTTCTAGTAAATTAATCTTATTCAATCAGGGCGTGAGTAATGTCAATGAAACAAGATCAATTACTTTATTCGAAAGTGGTTTATTATCTGCATCTACTATTGAACAGAACAATGATTATGGGAAAAAAATAGGTCAGGTGATTGAAGTACAATTAGTATCTATAAACAAAGTGTTTGAATTTGTAATAGCTGAAAATCCAAATGCTAAAATTTTATTGAAGCTAGATTGCGAGGGAGAGGAGTATGCCATTTTTAATATGCTAAAAGAGGCTACTTTTTTAAACAATGTTGATATTGCTATTATTGAATGGCATGAAAAAGGATTTGTCCCTATTGAAAAAGTTTTATTGGACAATCAATTCAAACTAAGACACGCGCATCATGTTAGCGAAAATAGTGGGATGATTTATGCTACTAAAAATTAATCCAATAATCCCTTCAAAGCGTCAATTCTAAATTGTATGACGGGCATTGTCTTTGCAGGTGTGCCCAATAGTGCATATTTTATTCCTAAAATAACCGCTGCCCCTAACTTGAAAATATATTCAATGATCTTTTTGATATATGCTCCATTAGAAATGGCTTTTGTTCGGGTTTGCTCACCTCTGCCAATACCACTTGCAACGCGGTACATATATTCTGACGTCAACTT
>CALPJR020000100.1 GCA_943323935.2 Bifidobacterium breve | reverse complement strand
GGTGACTTGATCCCCATGTACAATATCAACACGACTATTTTTATATGCAATGACCAATTGATTTTCGATAGGGTGCCATGCAATTTTATATATCCCTATGGCATGTAAACCGGTTGTTGTATTGAGGTAGGTCGTTTCTTTTTTTGCATCAATTTGAATAATTTGGTTTGCTGCTACAACATATAGCTGATCCCCTTTGATGACTTGTTGGATAGACTCGTTTGAAAAATGCGCACGCCATGTGCCAATAGGTCCTAATTGCAATTGCGCATGCAATGGCATAGTTGCGCTAATGAATCCGATTAAAATGACAAGCCATTTTTGCATCTTATTTTTTTATCGCTTGATAAATTTGTTCTTGAATTTTTGCTCTCAGATTTAGCGTGCTAAATGCTTTATTGTCTCTTGTTGGATACACCCTATTGGAAAGAAAGACATACAATAGCTGATTGTCTGGGTCGGCCCAAACACATGTTCCAGTGAATCCTGTATGGCCAAAAACACTAGCTGGAGCACTTAAACTAGGATATGGATCTTTTGAACTGGCATTGTCTCTAGCAGTTTTATCAAATCCAAGCCCCCTTCTGCTAGTTGGAGATTGGTAACTAGTAAACAAATTGATGGTGGAGGGTTTTAAATAGATTTGACCATCCCATTGTCCACCATTCAATAGCATCATATACAATTTTGCGATATCAGTTGCATTGCTAAATAAGCCAGCATGTCCTGCGATGCCACCCATCGTGGACGCACCTTCGTCATGAACAGATCCTTGAATGAGTTCTTTTCTAAAATAATTGTCTAATTCTGATGCTGCAATATTGGATTTGTCTGCTCTTTCAAGGGGTAAAAATCCTGTACTGCGCATTTGCATTGGACCATAAAAAGTTTTTGTACAATAATCCTGAAGATTCATCCCAGTCACTTGTTCTACGATATTGCCTAAAAAAATAAAATCATTATCACTATAAACGTACTTGCCTGGGGTAGTTATTGGGCTATTCAAAATTTTCATTCGAATACTATCCATCCAATGATTGGCAAGGTATTTGCCTGGTGTCACCATTAATTGGTGTGTCGCATCTTGAACAGGTACAATCCATTTTGAATTGATGCTGCCGTCTGGATTTAAAAGTGCTTCGTAAAACTTAATATAGGGGTACAATCCAGCTTCATGTATCAACAAATCCTTTAAACGAATTTTCGCTTTTGCATTACCAACTACCCAAGGTAAATAATCGCCAATCGTTTTTTCAATATCCACTTTACCTTCCTCCACCAATTTCATAATTGCAACAGTCGTCGCACTTGTTTTGGTCATAGAAGCAAGGTCGTATAAGGTCGCATTGGTCACTTCTGGACTTTGAGCGCCTGCAGTGGTGCCATAGCTTTTATTGAAAACAATTTGATTGTTTTTAGCCACCAATACTTGACAGCCAGGTATGGCGCCTTTCAAAATAGCATCTGCAACAATGGAATCTATTTTTAGCAGTTGTGTCTGATCAATAGTTGCTGGAAGAATCGGGTCTGCTAGAATTTTTTTTTTAATGAGGCTTCAGAGAGCATTCCAAATTTCAATTCAGGACTAATCGTCACTGGCAAAGTTCCACTTGCTTGTAATTTTCCTTCAAGCCATTTTTGCACTGCCGCATGACTGTATTTTGTATCTTCAAAAGCAAATAAAATATTATTGATTTGACTAAAATCTCCAACTGCATAAGGGTTTCCAAAAATTAGATGTATCCAATTTTCATGTCCCTTTTCATTTAAGAATTGTAAGGTGGCTGCGGGTAGCTCAAAATGATTTGCAGGTCTTCTGCTATATCCATGAAGGCCAACTAGCACTTGATCATATGCTTTTAAGCTATCATTGATCAATGCCAATTCACCCGCATCTTTACCATTCGTATAGAAAACTTTTACACCATACGCAGTTGCGATTGCAGCAGTAAATACATTTGCTGATTTTGCATTAAAGGCAATATAGGCGGTCTTATTATTTAATATTGGACTATTTGTTGCTCTTAAAAATGTAAGAGATTGTTGTGCCATTTCAGCATTGATGGTGCCAACTGATTGATTTAAGTCTGCAATAATATTGTTGGTATCAATTTGTTGTGGCAAGTCTAATCCGTATTTATATTTTGCCGTCAATATTTTTTTCACCCTTGCATTGATATCTGAACGTTTAAGCCTTCTTTCTTTAATAGCGGCTCTGATTTTTTTGATGGATTGTCCAAGATCACCTGGTAAACACAACATATCGTTTCCTGCAAGAATGGCTTGTACATTGGCTTCTCCTTGTGGGAAGTAATTCGCAATTGCCTTCATATCCATTGCATCCGTCACACTAATACCTTTAAATCCTAATTCTTTTTTCAATAACCCATTCACCGCATTAGGAGAGATGGAAGTGGCATATTTTGGTCTATCATCAATTGCAGGAACCGATAAATGCGCTACCATGATGGATTCAATACCTGCATCAATCAATGCTTTGAATGGAGCAAGTTCAAGACTATCTAATTCTGCTTTTGACTTATTAATGACAGGTAAATCAAAATGGGAATCTACATTCACATCACCATGTCCAGGAAAATGTTTCGCAGTAGCCATGATACCATTGTCTTGCATGCCTTTCATATACGCAACACCTTGTTGAATCACCTGTGCTTTACTCTGACCAAAACTACGGTCATTGATCACTGGATTCGATGGATTGTTATTGATATCAATTACTGGACCATAATTAATTTGTATCCCTAATCTTTTTAATTGTCCTGCAATTGCCGCACCCATTTGGTAGACTAAATTACTTGAAGCAAATGCACCCATCGAAAGTTGTCTTGGAAAAGACTCCACACTATCCAAGCGCATACCCAATCCCCATTCTGCGTCAATTGCAATGAATAAAGGGGTCTTAGCGATACTTTGATAAGCATTGGTTTGCACGGCTTGTCGAACAGGACCGCCCTGGAAAAAGCAAAGTCCACCTACATTGTACTGTTGAATTAAGTTGGAAATGGAGTCAATTTTATTTTGTGACCAATTGCTATGGGCTCTGATGACCATCAACTGACCAATTTTTTGGTTCATGTTCAAGGCAGAAAATTGTTTTCTAACCCACTTTTTCTCACTCATTTTTTGTGCCTGAATGGTGGTGGCAAACCCAACCAATAATAAACTACCTAAGACTATTTTTTTCATATCGAATATATATACGGCAATTTAAGGATAAAAAAAGGCTTACCGAAGATTGGTAAGCCTTTTTTTAGCTATTTTTTATGAGCGTTGCTTCAGAAACAACAGATCCTTATGCTTCTGTATTTTCCTCATCTAATTCTGGTAAGGTTGGGGTCACTTTATGTTGTTGTAATTGAGCAAACCACTTCACCATTTTCTTCATATCGCTGGCATATACACGCTCAAAATCCATATTAGGGAAAACTTTCTTAAAGTAAGCTTGAGTCGCTTTTGCATCTTTTTCATTAGGTAGTCCTTCTTTTGACTTACCCATTGCAATAAACACTTCTGCCAAAAACACATTCTCTTTGGTTGTAAACACTTCAATACTCTCTAAATGAGAGAATTGGTAGGCTCTAGAACTGATGAATTGGGTGGCATTTGTCTCTAGGGATCTTGCAATTGCGCCATCACTTTTGCTGGTTAATAATTCAAATAAACCTGACATGCCTGAAACGGAAATCAATTTGTTATACTCCATGGGTTCTAGTCTTTTTTTAGGAACGCAAAATACGGAAAAACCCTCAATTTTCATTTTTTAAACTACCTTTGTTTATCATTAAAAATCAAGCATATGCCCGGTTTTGAATTATTTGGAGCAGAAGAAAAGAAAGCAGTCAATGAAGTCTTAGAGACAGGTATTTTAATGCGTTATGGATTCGATGGTCCAAGAAAAGGAATTTGGAAATCCAAAGAGTTAGAAGCAGCAGTTTGCTCGACTTTTGGTTCAGAATATGCACAACTTACCTCTAGTGGAACAGCAGCTTTGACGACTGCAATGGCTGCCTTAGGAGTAGGTGCTGGAGACGAGGTGATCATGCCTGCTTTTACATTTGTGGCAAGTTTCGAAGCGATTTTAAGCATGGGTGCTATCCCTGTTTTGGTGGATATTGACGAAAGTTTGACTTTATCACCCGCAGCAGTGAAAGCGGCTATTACGCCAAAAACAAAATGTGTGATGCCTGTACATATGTGCGGTAGCATGGCGGATATGGATGCATTGGTGGCCATTTGTAAAGAACACAATTTAATTTTATTAGAAGATGCTTGTCAAAGTATCGGAGGCACTTATAAAGGAAAGCATTTAGGAACGATTGGACATGCAGGCACATTCTCTTTTGATTTTGTAAAAACAATTACTTGTGGTGAAGGGGGTGTGGTGATGACCAACGATCAAGAAGTGTATACAAAGTCGGACGCATTCACAGACCATGGACATGATCATTTAGGAGTAGACAGAGGCGCAGATTTACATCCTGCTTTGGGCTATAACTTTCGTATCAGTGAATTACATGCGGCGGTGGGTTTAGCGCAAATCAAAAAATTAGATACATTTTTAGCGATTCAAAAAAAGCATAACCAAATTTTACGTTCTTATTTAGAGCAAGTGCCAGGCATTCAATTTAGAGTGGTGCCTGATCCAGCTGGAGATAGTCATAGCTTCTTAACTTGGTTCTTGCCAAGTCAACAGCATACAGAAAATGCCATTGCCGCATTCAAAGAAGCTGGTATACTTGCTGGTAATTTTTATTGGTATGGTAACAACTGGCACTATATCAGAAAATGGGATCATTTAAAAAATGCCACAAGTTTATATCCTTT
>CALPJR020000099.1 GCA_943323935.2 Bifidobacterium breve | reverse complement strand
TGGAGAGGCACCACCACTGTTGAAGCAGCAGATAAAGAAGGATGGGTCGTCTCTATTACACCAAGTGGTGGATGGTTGCCTGCAACCATTGCGGGTAACACGGGTGTAGGCATGAGTCAACGTATGCAAAGTTTTGTATTGGATTCTGCGCAAAGTCCATTCAATGTAGTTGCACCAGGTAAAAGACCTAGAGTCACATTAACGCCAAGTATAGCAATGAAAGACGGCAAGCCATATATGGCATTTGGTGTGCAGGGTGGTGATACACAGGATCAAAATTTATTGCAATTCTTTTTAAATATGGTTGAATTTGGTATGACCGTTCAAGAAGCAACCGAAGCTGCGAATATTAATTCAAATCAACTTTGGCTTTCTTTAGGAGGCACTAAAATTGCAGACAGAAAACCAAGACCAGGTAGTATATTATTACATGATGATGTTTCTGAGTGGGTTCGAAAAGATTTAAGAGCTAGAGGGTATAATTTAACTTTCGATGATCGTACGAGCGGTCCTATCAATGCCATTTTATTTGATTGGAAACATGGATCCATGTGGGGCGGTAGTTCTAATCATGGAGAAGATTATGGCATTGCATGGTAGGACATAACATATGGTAGGATGCACAAAATAAAAACTGAATAAATAAAAATAGTATGAGTCAGAATAGAAGAAAATTTTTAAGCACAGCATTTTTGACTGCTGGCACATTTGGATTAGGTGGTAAGGTTTTAGCAAATGATTCGGCTAGCAAGTACGATATTAATTTGCCTAAATCAATTGAAGACTTAGCTCCAATGAAAGAAGGCGTTGTGCCCATTACAGTAGACGAGCGCAAACAAAGAATTGCGAAGGCGCAATCTATTATGGAAAAAGAAAAAATAGATGCTATTTTTTTAGAGGGTACGGTATCTTGTTTTTATTTTACTGGAATGCGATGGGGACAAAGTGAAAGAACTTTTGGTGTCGTTATCCCAGCAAAAGGGCCCATTGCCTATGTCTGTCCAAAGTTCGAAGAAGACAGAGCAATGGAATTATTGAATCCTGTATTTGGCGATGAAGTAAGATGTTGGGAAGAACACGAAAGCCCGTACGCTTTGATTTTTAATATTATTAAAGACCGCGGCACTAAGTATAAAAAAATTGGAATGGAAGAGCGCGTTCGTTTTTTCATTGCGGATGGTGTTAAAAAACTGGCAACTGGCTTTGATATTGTAGACGCTACGCCAGTTACAGCTGGATGTAGAATGTATAAGACAAAAGCAGAATTAGATTTGATGCAGTATTCAAGTGATGTGACGATTAAAGCATACCAAGCAGCATTTGCAACCATTCGTCCAGACATGTCTCAGTCTGAATTTAGCGGCAATATCAGTGCGGCTTTTAGAAAACTAGGCTATAGTGGTGGTGCTTCGGTACAAGTGGGTAAATATGCTGCATTGCCTCATGGAAGCATCACACCTCAAGTGATTCGCGAAGGAGATGTTGTGATGGTAGATGGAGGCACAAGCGTCGAAGGCTATGCTTCTGATATCACAAGAACAATCGTCGTTGGTAAACCAAGCCAAAGACAAATAGATGTTTGGAATATAGAATTGGAAGCACAGAACGCAGCCTTTGCTGCAATCAAAATTGGTGCTCCATGTGAAGTGGTGGATGCAGCGGCTAGAGCAGTCATTGAGAAAGCAGGATTTAAAAGCAATTATAAATTACCAGGGCTACCACACAGAACTGGTCATGGTATTGGTTTAGAAGGGCACGAGTGGACCAATTTTGTAAAAGGTAATAAAACACCTTTAGCTGTGGGGATGTGTTTTAGCAATGAGCCAACGATATCCATTCCTGGTGAATTTGGTATTCGATTAGAAGATTGTTTGTATATCGCAGAAGATGGACCACATTATTTTTCTAAGCAAAGTATTTCTATCGAACAACCATTTGGATAATTGAAAATTAGAAATGAATTGATTCTGATGCAAATCAAAGAATCAAATTAATAAGTGGATAAAATAAAAAAGGAGCTACGATTGTAGCTCCTTTTTTTTACCCTTTCAGAAAGGAGTTGTTTTATTTAATCAATTATTTATACAATTGGTTAAACAACATTTTATAAGTTGAATGCGTCTGACCTCTGAATGTAATTTCAGGTCCATACACATATACTTTTCCTTTTCCAAGTTTTGCTTCAAAAGCGGCAACACCATCTTGTAAGTATGCTTGTCCAAAAGCCCATCCGCTTCTTAAAGTCTTGTCTGATGCAAACCATGCAAGCGGCGTGATGGTGCCATTGGCAATGGCATCTGGTTGTACTTTAAATACAGGGCTATTGTTAAAGTAGACATCTGCTTTATTTTTCATCCCCCAGTTGGCTTTTAGTGAAGGCGCTACTGCTACTTGTAAGATACTTCCTGGGATATAAAATTTCTCACCTGGAAGTGTGCGCTCTTTGCCATTATTCATTTCGGTAATGGCATTTTTAACTGGCAGTTTAAAATGGTATGCAAGGTTGGCACTCGATCCTATTGTAATCACTGTTCCTCCTGCTTCAACAAAACTCTTTAATGCAGGAATAGATTTTTCAGCTGTAATTTTTCCAACCGTCGCATGAAACTCTGCAGGGATCTCGTCTAAATTAGGCTCTTTCTCTTCATAAGGAGAAGCTGGCCCTTCAACCATAGAAGGGATAGCGCCGTCTACAAAGACAATGGCATCGAATTTGTCTTTTAAATTACCTGCATTGATTTCCTTTGCGTATAATAATTTAAAATCAAAATGATGTTGCTCTAAAATCCATCTTACCCAACCAGAAGGCATAGATCCACCATAACGATCCCACAATCCAATTTTTAATGTTGAAATTTTAACGGCATCGGTAGGAAGACTTTCTACTGCAATGAAATTTAAACCTGCTTTTGCAATCGTCTCCTTGTCTTTTGATTCATCTGCCATTTCGAAATAAAATCCAAGCTGATTTTTATAAACATTTTTACCTGCTTTTAATAAATCATTGATTTTAATAAAACTATTATTGTCATTAGACTGGATCGCATAAAATTTATTGGCACTACCAGGTGAAAGTAATACGGTGCTTTTTACATTTTGTAATTGACCATAAGGAATCGCTTCAAAAGGACCATTAAAATCATCTAAGATTCTATCAAACTCAACACCCATCGTATATGCCGGTGTCCATCCTGCTGCATCATAAGGGCGCACTGGCGGCCCTCCTGGATATAAAAAATCATTTGGATGATCCTGTGGATCAAACATATCCAATACATGTGCTCTAAATGCTTGGTTGGTTCTTACCACATAAGAGCCTGCTGGATAATTTTTTCCATTCACAACAAAATCATTTGATGCTTGATGCACTTTAATACCACTTTGAATTAAAATATTGACAAAGGCAACTGCACTACTCGTTTGAACTGCAGGAATAATATAGCCTCTAGGATCTCTTAATGCAGGCGCTTTATACACTTTAGCATAATTTTGTAATGCAATACTATCTACACGTGTATCTCTTTTTTCTGTTTTTAATTGTTCAGTCAACATCTCAACTTTATTAGGAGAAAGGGTCCAGTTGTCTCTGTTGCCTGATTCAATGGCTTCTTTACCCATTCGATACATATTCATTAACACTTCGTCTTTGTGTCTTGCTGCGTAGTTCAGTACGGCATAATTTAAAGAAATAGAATAGTCGATTGAATTTTTGAAATACCATTTTTGTGGGGCGATTGGAAAAGGCAAGCCACTATTTGGAATCAATCTTTGAGGTACCAAAGGAATATTCATTGGAGTTGGACTACCAATGATCTCTGTTAAAATACCAACAATATTATGATAGTAAGCTGTGGTTCTTAATCCGCCATTCCACCAGGTAGAATAAACCGATCCACCCTTCATGGTATAACCAGGTTTTTGTTCTGCATTTAAACGACTACTCATTGCAGCGCCCATTGCATCTAAACTTGTAATCAATAATGGACTGTATACATAATTGAATGGATCTCTGTAAGGAGGCCCTGCCACAACAGTTCCAGCTGGACCAGTTTGATGGTGGTTGTATAAAATTTGAGGCATCCACTCAATATATTGTTGACGACTCATGTTTTTTGATTCACTCATATTCATCATAAAAAAGTCACGATTGTTATCGTGCCCAATATATTTTTGATACAAGCGTGGTAATGCCGAAGTAGATCTTTTTAAAGTATCTGTGTTGCGCATATACCAATTTGAAACTAATTCTTGACCATCTGGATTTGCGTGCACAAATAATATGATGGTATTTTTTAAAATATTTTTTGTTTCATCATCCTGTCTTGTGATGAGCTGGTACATGGATTCAACCCATTGATGAATACCCACCACTTCGGTTGCGTGTAATCCACCATCAATCCATACCACTGCTTTTCCATCATCAGCTAATTGCTTCGCATCTTCATCTGATAAACCTTCCGCTCTTGCTAACTTTTGAGAGATCGATTTGTATTTTTGTAATTGCTTGATATTTTCGGCACTGGATACAACCATCATATAATGATTGCGACCTTCCTCCGTTTTACCCATCGTCACTAATTTAACTTTGTTAGAACTGGCTTCTACTTTCTTTAAATAAGCTTCTGTTGCTGTGAAAGTGGTCAATTTATAATTGTCACCGATATTAAATCCAAAATGACTTTTTGGACTTGGAACAGATTGCGCAATAAGTTGAACACTTAATAAAAGCACAATACTGAGCAGAGATAGAATACGACGCATAGTGTTGTTTTTTGTTCAAACTAAAGTTAACTAGGCAGGCTTGAATTTTAAAACAAATTTTATGAATGGAGCCGAGGTATACTATTG
>CALPJR020000098.1 GCA_943323935.2 Bifidobacterium breve | reverse complement strand
TTGCCAAGCAATCATGCTCTTACAAATATGAATCCCTCTATCATTTACGATACAAGTTTTAACTACATTGTTGCCTTGTAGTTTTAATATCTCCGCAATGCTCCATCCTAAAAAGTTATTTCTAAGGTGGCCTAAGTGCAATGGCTTATTGGTATTAGGGGAGGAATACTCCACCATAATTTTTTTAGGATCTGCTGTTGGCGTTACTAATTTGTTGGTATCTGTTGCTTGAATATAGTCCAACCAAAAATGGTCACTGATCGTAAAGTTCAAAAAGCCTTTCACAATATTAAATGCGGTGATTGTCCCTGGCATTTTAGCCATAACCGCTTCGCCTAATGCATTGCCCAATTCATCGGGGCTCTTGCCTAATTGTTTCACAAAAGCAAATAGTACGATGGTGTAATCGCCCTCAATTTCTGGCTTTGTTGCATTCACCAATACCTGTTCACTTTTAATTTGAACTTGATAGATTGCTTGAATGGCATCTGCAGTGGCCTGCTTTAAATGTTGGATCAATTGCATAAAATAGGATTACCGACTGCAAAAGTAATTAATTAAGGTTACCTTTACGCATACATGTTGAAAGTACACGAATTTATAAGCAAATTAATTCTAGACCTAATTGATGGGATGTATCCATTGTTTAGGAGGTTCATGCCGTTGAAAACCTTTCGATATGCAGCATGTGGTGGTGGGAATACCGTATTAGATATTCTATTATTCTTCATCTCTTATAATTACATTTTAGAGACCCTTCCTGTGCATTTGGGTTGGTTGACAATTAGTCCACATATTGCATCCTTCATGATCAGTTTTACTGTCACTTTCCCGATAGGCTTTTATTTAAGCCGTTATGTGGTCTTTCAAGAAACATCTGTTCGTAAGAGTAAGCAACTATTCCGATACTTCATGGTG
This sequence comes from Bifidobacterium breve, assembly GCA_943323935.2. The sequence continues at coordinate 3,953 of CALPJR020000098.1, read as the reverse complement.
GTACTTGGATGCATCTTCCTAAACTACATTTTTCTTAAATTATTTGTAGAAGGACTAGGTTGGAATGCCACATTTGCAAAGATTGTGACCACCTTTTTTGTGGTTATTTTCAGCTATACGAGCCAAAAGAACTTCACATTTAAGACCAAGACAGATTAAGCCATCTGCCTTTTCTTCCCATTTTTATATGTATTTATGCCATTTCAGTCCCATTTTAAAGGGGCAGGAGCCATATTTATGCCATTTTTGCCTATTCGACAGAATGGCATAATGATTGAACTATGGTAGTGAATTAATCATTGAAAATCAATCATTATGGGAAAAATTATAGGAATTGACTTAGGTACCACAAATAGTTGTGTATCAGTTATGGAAGGTGGTGAGCCAGTAGTAATTGCGAATGACGAGGGCAGAAGAACCACGCCATCGGTAGTAGCGTTCTTAAAAAATGGAGAGCGTAAAGTAGGTGATCCAGCTAAAAGACAAGCCATCACGAATCCAGAAAACACGATCTCTAGTGTGAAGCGTTTTATGGGTCGTCGTTTTAACGAAGTTGCAAGTGAATTAAGCTTGGCTAGTTATAAAGTAGTTAAAGGAGACAACGATACAGTGCGTGTTCAAATCGAAGACCGTATGTATACTCCTCAAGAAATCTCTGCAATGGTTTTACAGAAGATGAAAAAAACTGCAGAAGATTATTTAGGTGCTGAAGTAACTGATGCAGTAATTACTGTACCTGCTTATTTTAACGATGCACAAAGACAAGCAACTAAAGAAGCTGGTGAGATTGCAGGTTTGAACGTTCGTAGAATTGTGAACGAGCCAACTGCAGCTGCATTAGCTTATGGTTTAGATAAAAAGAACATCGAACAAAAAATTGCTGTATTCGATTTAGGTGGTGGTACTTTTGATATCTCTGTCCTTGATTTAGGAGATGGTGTATTTGAAGTAAAATCTACCAATGGTGATACACATTTAGGTGGTGATGATTTTGATAAAGTAATTATGGATTTCTTAGCGGATGAATTCAAGAATCAAGAAGCAATTGATTTAAGAAAAGATCCAATGGCATTACAACGTTTAAAAGAAGCAGCTGAAAAAGCGAAAGTTGAATTAAGTTCTTCTTCTGAAACAGAAATCAACTTACCATATATCACTGCAGTGGACGGCGTTCCAAAGCACTTGGTATTAAAATTAACAAGAGCAAAATTTGAATCACTTGCAGATAGTTTATTTGCACGTTGTTTGAAGCCATGTGAAGCTGCTTTGAAAGATGCAGGTTACACAACATCTCAAATTGACGAAGTGATCTTAGTAGGTGGATCTTCAAGAATCCCTAAAGTACAAGAGCTTGTTGAGAAATTCTTTGGTAAGAAACCTAACCGTTCAGTAAACCCAGATGAGGTTGTTGCAATTGGTGCAGGTATCCAAGGTGGTGTATTGACTGGTGATGTAAAAGATGTATTGTTATTAGACGTTACACCTTTGAACTTAGGTATTGAAACAATGGGTGGTGTGATGACAACAATGATTGCATCTAACACAACGATTCCTACAAAGAAAACAGAGATCTATTCTACAGCAAGTGATAACCAACCTGGTGTACAAATCCATGTAATACAAGGAGAGCGTCCAATGGCTGCTCAAAATAAAAGCTTAGGTATGTTTAACTTGGATGGTATTCCACCAGCACCAAGAGGTGTACCTCAGATCGAAGTGACTTTTGATATTGATGCAAACGGTATCTTAAATGTAAGTGCAAAAGACAAAGGAACTGGTAAGGAACAAAAAATCAGAATCGAAGCAGGTAGTGGTTTAACGAAGGAAGAAATCGAAAAGATGAAAGCCGAAGCTAAAGCAAACGAAGCAAGCGATAAGATAGAGAAAGAAAGAGTAGAAAAATTAAATGAAGCAGATAGCTTAATATTCCAAACTGAGAAACAATTGAAGGAATTTGGTGAAAAAATCCCTGCTGATAAAAAAGCACCAATTGAATCAGCTTTAGAAACATTAAAAGTAGCACACCAAGCGCAAGACGTTACACAAGTAACTGCTGCTTTGGAAGCTATGAACGCTGCATGGACTGCTGCAAGTGAAGACATCTATAAAGCACAAGCAGATGGCGGCGCAAATGCTGCTGGACCTGATGCTGGTGCTCAACAAGGTGGATCAGCTGCGAATGATACAGTAGAAGATGCACAATTTGAAGAAGTAAAGTAAGATTTACAAATTCAATTAAATGATTAAAGCCCTCCATTCATGGGGGGCTTTTTTTGTTTCTACCTTATTTGATTGTAGCTTCGCGGCTGATTAATATATTATATGAAGCGAATTGAAAGACATAGGGCTATTTTAGGGGTAGACGATAAGGCTACTTTAAGTGATTTGAAGAAAGTGTATCGTAAGATCATGATGGAATGGCACCCTGATAAGTTCCAGGACAATGATGAGGCTAAAAAAGATGCTGAGATCAAGTCTACAAAACTAATTGCATCCTATCATTTTTTAGTGAGTGTGCATATAGAGACGCATGAGGCCACCAAAGAAGCCTATATCGCCACCACAACCGAGGCGAGTATCAATGACTTTGAATTTAAATCTGAAGTCCTTAGAGTTGAATTCTCTGACGGATCTGAATATGAATACTATGGTGTACCTAAAGCCATCTATGTTAAATTAGTCAATGCAGATACGCCTGATCGTTTTGCGAGACGCCATATTTACAATACCTATTTATACCGAAGCACTAGCAAGATTGTTGGAGATTAATCTTACATTTATTGTATGATTAAAAGCTTAAAAATAGTTACCATTTTACTTGCTGGGGCATTTTTATTGTCTTCATGCGATAGCGATATTCCAGTAGCTCAACTCAAGGCAAAATACCAAAAAGTAAATTCGGCATTCATTGACATTGATGGGGTGTCCGTCCATTATATTATGGAAGGTCGAATGGATGACTCCTTACCAATTGTATTCATTCACGGCACTTCGGCATCATTGCATACTTGGGATACCTTGTCTAGTTTCTTAAAGACCAATAAAAAAATCATTCGCTTAGATTTGCCTGCATTTGGTTTGACTGGGCCGAATCGTTTAAATCAATATAGTTTCAATTTTTACAATCAATTCTTAGATGAATTTTTATTGAAACTCAATGTGACTAAATGTATTGTTGCTGGTAATTCATTGGGCGGAAGTATTGCTTGGAATTATGCCATAGCTAGTCCTGATAAAGTAAAGCAATTGATTTTATTAGACGCTTCTGGTTATCCAAAGAAGGACGAGAAAGGTTCATTGGGCTTTAAATTAGCTGGAATCCCTGTTTTAAATCAAGCATTAAAACATATTTCACCGATCTCTTTAATTCGAAAAAGTTTAGAAGACGCATTTTACAATAAGTCTTTAGTGACAGAACAGATGGTGCATCAATACCACGACATGTTGCTAAGAGAAGGGAATAGGGCTGCAGTATTGGAATTGTTCCAGCATCCAATGAAAGCTGATGCGACGAAGATTAAAATGATAACCCAGCCAACACTTATTATATGGGGTAAAGAAGATCAACTTATTTCTTATAAGAACGCAGCTTTATTCAAGCAAGACATTCGCAATAGTCAAATGTTGGTACTTGATAAAGTGGGACATATTCCTATGGAAGAAGCGCCTAATCAAGTGGCCGCAGCAATACTTGAATTCATTAAGTAGAGATAAATTTAATCTATGGAAAACAAGACTAAGGTGCTTATTAAAAATTTGATGTTATATGGAATGATCGCATTCTATATTTTTGGTGGCTATAACCATTTTAGAGATCCAGCCTTTTATATACCATTGATCCCTCCATATTTAGCGGCTTGGGCGGTGGAACTAAACTTATTGTCTGGTGTATTTGAAATTGGTTTAGCACTTTTATTAATTCCAATACAGACAAGAAAATATGCAGGCTGGGG
>CALPJR020000097.1 GCA_943323935.2 Bifidobacterium breve | reverse complement strand
TGAAATACCAGGATTGTGGTTGGCAGCTCCAATGACTGGGTTGATTATACAGCCAATTGTTGGTTATTTGAGTGATAGAACCTGGCATCCAAAACTTGGAAGACGTCGTCCTTTCTTTTTAATTGGTGCTATTTTAAGTTCCGCATTATTATTTGTGATGCCCAATTCTCCAACAGTATGGATGGCAGCAGGTGTGTTGTGGATTTTAGATTCAAGTATCAATATCACAATGGAGCCATTCAGGGCTTTTGTGGCAGATAATTTAAATGAAAAACAACGTTCATTTGGTTTTGCTATGCAGAGTATGTTTATTGGATTGGCTTCTTTTATTGCAGGTTATTTGCCTCAATTATTAGCCAATTGGTTTGACGTATCTAGAGATAAAATCAATGGATCCATTCCGCAAAATATTTTAATGTCTTTTTATATTGGTGGAGCAGTGTTTTTTGTATCTGTTTTATACACGATCATTACTAGTAAAGAATATCCTCCTTCTAATCCTACAAAAAAAGAGGATACTGAGACAGCTCAATTAGGTATTGTACAAGAAATAATCCATTCGATCAAACACATGCCTATACAGATGAAGAGGTTGGCCTTGGTGAATTTTATTACATGGCCAGGTTTATTTTTAATGTGGTTTTATTATAGTACAGGGGTTGCAACGCAGATATTTCATGGAGACCCAGCAACCAATAGTGAAGTATTTACTTTAGGATTAGAGCATGCCAACACGACTTCTGCAATTTTGAATTTAGTCACTTTTGGATTTTCATTTACACTGCCATTTTGGGTAAGTCGTATCGGAAAAAAATACACCCATACCCTTTGTTTAATCATTGGTGGATTGGGCTTGGTTTCGGTTTATTTTGTAGATCAACCTAATCTTTTATATGTGAGTATGGGACTGGTTGGTATTGCATGGGCTTCTATATTATCCATGCCTTATTCAATGTTAGCTGGGTTCATTCCGGAACATAAAATGGGGATCTACATGGGTATCTTTAATTTCTTCATTGTATTACCTGAAATCATAGCATCCTTGTTTTTTGGGAAAATCATGTCCACCTATTTAAACAATGACCGATTAATCGCTGTGTTGATAGGAGGATGCTTATTGATATTAGCAGGATTAGTTTGTGCTTTTATAATCAAGGAAGAGCAGCGAGAAGCATAGTCATTTCAGTAGACGTTTTTTAAATTCATTTTTCAAGTATCATTTATTATGAAAAGAGCATTATATGTGTATGTTTTAAGCATTATTGGATTTTTATTTTTGGCAATACAGTCAAATGCTACCGAAGCTTATCCTAGTAATTGGTTTGTTAATATGAAGTACAATAAGGTACAAGTATTATTAAGATCTGTTGATGCAGATTTTAGCAAAGCAACCATTGCAGTCAATTATCCTGGAGTGAAGGTTCAAAAAATAGATCATTTTGCAAATGGTCATTATATCGCAGTGGAGCTAGAAATTGGTGCAATGGCGAAGCCTGGTAATGTTCAATTTAAAATTACAACAAATGGCAAGACAACTAATTTTAATTGGCCTTTACTTCCTAGAAGAAAAAATAGAGGCACTGATTTTGCGCAAGGATTAAGTTCAGCCGATTTGATTTATTTTTTAATGCCTGATCGTTTTAGTAATGGAGATGCAACAAATGATCAAATCCCTGGGTTAAAAGACCAGTCCTTAAACAGGTCAGAAATATTTTTAAGACATGGTGGAGATTTACAAGGGGTGGCCAATCATTTGGATTATATGCAAAAGCTAGGTGTAACAACTTTATGGATGACACCGGTTGTAGAAAATGATATGCCTGACAGAACCGAACATGGCTATGCTGCAACTAATAACTATAAAACAGAAACCAGATTTGGTGGCGATAAAGCGTATTTAGCATTAAGTGACAGTTTGCATAAAAGAGGGATGAAATTAGTACAAGACATTGTGTACAATCATTTTGGTAGGTTTCATTTTTTAGTTCAAGACGCACCAGATAAAAACTGGCTACATCAATGGCCAACTTATACACAAACACATTATAGAGAACAAGCAGTTTTTGATCCATACCATTCTGCAGCTGATGCTAAACGTATGATTGATGGTTGGTTTACAACTGAGATGCCAGATATCAATCACGAAAATCCAATGGTCGAAAAATACTTGACACAAAATGCTATTTGGTCTGTTGAAACATTCGGCGTGGACGCCTTTAGAGTCGATACCTATAAATATTGCAATGTATATGTGATGAATCGTTTAAACAAAGCATTATTAGACGAGTATCCTAAAATATTTACATTCGGAGAATGTTGGGTGGATGGGGTAGCATCACAAGCTTATTACGTGGAGAACAATTACAATCTCCCTTTTAAAAGTAATTTAATAGCGACATCAGATTTTAGTTTGCTATTTGGAGGAATCTTGCCAGCTTTGAATGAGACCAATGGATGGTCAAATGGTGTGATCAAATTATACAATACTTTGGCTGCTGATTATCTGTATAAAAACGCCAATAACAATGTTTTATTTTTAGACAATCATGACATGACAAGAATCCATTCTTCTTTGGGAGAAAGTATTCCTAAAACTAAAATGGCCTATGCTTGGTTGTATACTTGTAGAGGTATTCCACAATTATATTATGGGTCTGAGATCTTAATGAAAGGTATTTCTAATCCTGATGGATGGGTAAGACTTGATTTTCCGGGTGGATGGGATGGAGATAAAAAGAATGCGTTTACAGAAACTGGTTTATCTAGTGATGAAGCAGACTTTTTACATTATATTCAAACACTTGGGGCTTATCGTTCATATTCATCTGCACTTAAAACGGGAAAGATGATGCAATATATTCCTGATGATGGACTGTATGTTTATTTTAGATATGACAATAATCAAACCATCATGTGTGTGATGAATACGGATACTAAAACTAGAAATGTCAACATGTCTAAATATGAAGAAAGAACAAATACATTTAAAGGTGGAAAAGATATCATTTCTGGAAATCAAATAGGAGCAACATTTTCAATTCCTGCTATGAGTATGCAAGTCATTGAATTAACTAAATAACGATGTCAAAATACGAAGCAATACATTTTGTAGATACTTTACAAGCAGTGTGGAATTATTCGCTCTTTACAGACGAAGATGTGCATGCTTTTCAACATGGGACACATTCTACTTTATACCAATTATTTGGTAACAAACAGATTGAAGTATTGGGTGTGCATGGAACTTATTTTAGTGTATGGGCCCCTAATGCAACTGCGGTTTTTGTTACTGGAAATTTTAATCATTGGAACAATGAGGCGCATCCTTTAAAAGTAAGATTAGAAGCCTCGGGCATCTGGGAAGGTTTTATACCAAATGTAGGACAAGGCGAAGTGTATAAATACCATATTCATGGCTTTAAGGGTGTGAAATTAGATAAAGGGGATCCTTATGCGCATTTTTGGGAATTAAGGCCAGAAACAGCATCTATTACCTGGCAAACTGCATACCAATGGAAGGATCAACAATGGTTGGAAGATAGAAAGATCAAAAATAGAACTGATCAACCTTATTCGGTGTATGAAGTGCATTTAGCTAGTTGGATGCGACCAGATAAAAACAATCCTGATAGGTATAATAGTTATACGCAATTAATAGACTTACTGGTGCCCTATGTGAAAGAAATGGGTTTCACGCATGTGGAGTTAATGCCTGTGATGGAACATCCATATGATGGTAGTTGGGGATATCAGGGTGCAGGATTTTTTGCACCCACTGCTAGGTTTGGGAATCCACAGGAATTTGCCGCTTTAGTAGATGCTTTTCATCAAGCGGGTATTGGCGTGATTTTGGATTGGGTACCATCCCATTTTCCTTATGATAGTCATGGTTTATTTATGTTTGATGGTGCCAATACCTACGAGTATGCAGACATGCGTAAGGGGTATCACCCCGACTGGAATTCTTATATATTTAATTATAAAAGAGGTGAAGTAAAGTCCTTCTTAATCAGTAGTGCTAAGTTTTGGTGTGATCAATTTCATATTGACGCTTTAAGAGTGGATGCTGTAAGTTCAATGTTAAGATTGGATTACAGTAGGGAAGAAGGCCAATGGGAACCCAATGAATTTGGAGGGAATGGTAATTTAGAAGCGATTGAATTTATTAAAGACTTGAATATTACTTTATACCGAGATTTTCCAGCAATACAAACGATTGCCGAAGAAGCATCGGATTGGCCAGGCATAAGTCAGCCCGTGTTTATGGATGGATTAGGTTTTGGTATGAAATGGATGATGGGGTGGATGCACGATACTTTGGATTATTTTAAATTAGATCCTATTATGCGCTCTGGGGCGCAGGATAAATTTAGTTTTTCCATGATGTATTATTATGATGAACATTTTATGTTGCCTTTAAGTCACGACGAAGTAGTGCATGGGAAAAGTCCCATGTTATATAAAATGCCAGGGGATGAATGGCAAAAATTTGCGAACCTTAGATTATTGTATGCCTATATGTTTTTACACCCAGGTGCAAAATTATTGTTCATGGGGAATGAATTTGCTGCAACAAAAGAGTGGGACTTCCAATCTGAATTACAATGGGAATTATTACAATATCCAAGTCACGCAGGTATGAAATATTGTGTGCAATCATTAAACGCATTATATAAAGCACACCCTGCATTGTATGAACTTCAATATGTAGCAGAGGGATTTGAGTGGGTGGAATTGAATCAACGTCAAGAGGGTATTATTGCTTTTAAACGAAAAGGGAAGGACCCAAGCCAGGATATTTTAGTGGTCTTTAATATGACGCCAGTACCAAGGCATCGTTTTCCGATCCATGTACAAGGGAAAACCATCTGGAAGGAAATATTTAAT